>CALGOL010000189.1 GCA_937960755.1 uncultured Azospirillum sp. | reverse complement strand
ATTCGTTAGCGATAGCGGCCACAGGCCAATTCGTTAGCGATAGCGGCCACAGGCCAATTCGTTAGCGATAGCGGCCACAGGCCGCGGCGAGCGCCGCCTGCGACGAATCCCCGACCGCCTGCCCGTTAAACGTCACCCGGCCGCCGTCGATCACCAGCCGGCCGACTTCCGTAGCGCCGGGAACCTTGACGGCGGCGGCGGAACCCCCAGCCGAAAAGCCCATGCGCCGGGCGAAATCAAGGGTGATGGGGATCTCAAACCGGTCCAACGGCTGGCGCATCGCGCCGTACGATCCCGGCAAATCGGCGGGAGCGACCGCCCGGCCGCGCACGTCGACGCCGGGAACATACTCCACGTCGGGCGCCGGACGATGATTAACCCCCAGCGCCTGACACAGCCGCGGGTCGACGTCGCCTTGCGGATTTTGCGCCATGGCCGGCCCGACGCCGGCAAGCAGCGCCGCGCCGCAAAGGGCGCACTTAGCCTTCCGCCAGCGCCACATGACCCATCTGCTTCCAGTAAGCGGAAAGATAAGGCAAGCCGCGCTCCGCTTCCTGCTGCGAACGGGCGGACTGCCGGATGTATTTGCCGACGAACTGCTTATCGACATGTTCCAAATCCACCGCCGCGCGCACCAGCAGCAGTTCGCCGATACGTTCCGGCAGGTTGAACTGGCATTTCTGCATGCACTCCGACAGCACGCCCGGCTTGGCCTGATCGTTGCCGGTCAGCAAGAATTCCTGATGATGATACTGATTCATTTGCTTCCAGGAATCCCACACCCGCCCCGGCTTGACCCGCACCAGCCCTTTCAAGATCTTCACGTCGTCGGGGAACAGCGGCAGATAACCGCGCTTCTCCGCCAATTGATTGAACATGGTGTGCAGGCCGGCCATAACCTCGCCGCCCTCGTCAGGTTTGGGTTCGGCTGGCTTAGGCGTCTTTGAACGACCGCCGAACAACGCGCCGAAGAAGCCCTTTTTCTCCTTCTCCGGCTCATGATGACTATCGGCGGCCGACACGCGGCGTTCGTTCCACAGGCCGTCCCAGGCGTAATCCCAAGACGAAAACACCGCATTGGAACGGTCGTCGAGCACGCTCAATAAGTATTCCCGGCCTTCGCGCGCCCAGTCGACGTCGCCGACGATGGCGCGCACCGGGCGGCGGCCCAGCACAACCGGAAAAATACCAATTTTTACAATTTCAACATACAGATCAACGAACGACTGAACCAAGGCGAACGGCAACATCCCGCAAGGCTTTTGCTCGGGCTGCAGCAGTTCCAGGGTTTTTTTGGTCCGTTCCAACAGTTCCGTCTGTAGCACGACGCTGAACTGTTCGAACCGTTCCTCTTCGTTCCCAGCCATCGAAGTCCTAAACCGCTTGCCGCCCGCCCGTCATGACCAAGTGACGCGCCAGCGTCGTCCGTTCTCAAACGGGCGCCAATCACACAATCAAGCCGTAACGTTTAACACTTCGCTAAGACAAGAAATTTGCGCGGCGTTTGAGGGACATTGCGATAGCCTTGGCGTAATGCAACCCGGCGCGAAAAAAGAGCCGCGCGGATTGTGGCCGCGCGGCGCAAGAACGAGGGAGGAATCGCCACCAGGGCGCGGGTAGAGAACCAAGCATCCTCTATCCATGCGAGAAGGATGCGCGTTTTCCTTCGCACCTGCAAGACCTTTTTTTGGGCATAACCGTTACATGCCTGAAATTTAGGCGTCTTCACTGCGCCGATGACATCGCCCACGGCGGATTGAGCGCACAAATCCGCAGGTGAATCGGGCAATCCGGGCGATGCGCCCCCGGCAGATAGCCCAGGCTCATCAAGAACTCGCCGACGATCTCTCCGCCGGTGAAACGGAACGTCTGCTTGAACAGCTTCAGCCATTGCTCTTTGGGGCGCGGATGATGGGCGTCCAGCCAAGCGGCGAAAGAGCCGCATTCGGCCCGCAACACCTGGATACGCCGCGCGTTTTCGATCACCGCGTCGATCTTCAGCCGGTTGCGGATAATGCCGGCGTCGGCCAACAGCCGGGCCTTGTCGTCGTCGCCGAAAGCCGCCACCCGGTCGACATCGAATCCGGCGAAGGCGGCGCGGAAGGCTTCGCGCTTTTTCAGCACCGTCAGCCACGACAGGCCGGCCTGATTGATTTCCAGCGCTAGGCGCTCAAACAACGCCGCTTCGTCGCGGGTCGGAAAACCGTACTCCGTGTCGTGGTACGGACCGTGAAAAGGATGTCCCGGCGCTATATCGCAGTAACCGCTCATGCCGGGCTCTCCTTACTCACATGGTTTTCGCCCATTCGCGGAAGGAAAAGCCGGAATAAGCGACGACAAGATAGATCGCCAGCCAAATCCCCAGGCTGATAAGCGTGGTTATCAGCATTTTCATGGCGATTCGCGGCGCTTTTGGCGCGCTTTCCGCCATCCCGGACAAGGGAGCGCCCGGCGGGGCGGCTGCTTCCGTCTCCACCCCCCAAGGCAGAACGGCGAACAGCACCACCCACCAGACGATGACGAAGACCAGAATGCCGGTCAGCGCGCCCATCGCGTTACGCCTGCTCCAGTTCCACAAGCGTGCCGCAGAAATCCTTGGGGTGCAGGAACAAGACCGGCTTTTCGTGGGCGCCGATCTTCGGTTCGCCGTCGCCCAGCACGCGGGCGCCGTCCGCCTTCAGCTTGTCGCGCGCCGCCAGGATGTCTTCGACCTCATAGCAGACGTGGTGGATGCCGCCCGACGGATTCTTGTCGAGAAACGGGCGAATCGGCGACTTTTCCCCTAGCGGGTGCAGCAACTCGATCTTGGTGTTGGGCAGCTCGACAAACACCACGGTGACGCCGTGCGGCGGCAGGTCGTGGGGTTGGGAGACTTTCGCCCCCAGCGTGTCGCGGTAGAGCGCCGTCGCCGCCGGCAGATCGGGGACGACGATGGCGACATGGTTCAACTTGCCAATCATAACGGGCGACCCTTTCTTTATTTTTTGTCTTCGCAGACATGCTGAAACTTATCAATCGTCATTCCCGCGAAGGCGGGAATCCACCAGATCAGCAAATTCTTTGCAAAGGTGGATGCCCGCCTTCGCGGGCATGACGCGCGTTAAAGTTAAGCACGTTTCGCCTCATATGGCCCTAATCCAGCCTGACCAGATGCACCTCGGTGATCGGCTTTTTGCCGAACCGGGCGGAAACGGCGCGGCGCAAGGCCAGACGCGCCGCTTCGCGAACCAACGAATCCTCCAAGCGCTGCGCCTTGGGCAGATTGCCGACCGCCTCTCGGGCGATGTCGGATAGATCAAGCAGCAAGTCGCGGTCGGCGTCGACGCCTTCCAGCAGGCCCATGACGGCGATTTGCGGCGGGGCCAGAATGTCGCCGCGGCCGCCGACCACCAGCGTCGCCACCACCGCCCCGGCGTTGACCAGCCGGGCGCGCGACCGCACCGTGTCGGTGGCGAGATTAATCAACCGCTTGCCGTCCAGCGCCAGTCGTCCGACCGGGACCGCCGCCACCGCCTTGGGCGCGCCGGGGGCCAGTCGCACCATGTCGCCGTTGGCCGGAACAACCGTTTCCGCCACTTGGCAGGACAACGCCAATTCGGCGTGCGCCCGCTGGCGGCGGATGTCGCCATGCACCGGCACGGCGATGCGCGGCCGAACCCATTGGTACATCTGCGCCAACTCGTCCCGCGCCGGATGGCCGGAGACGTGAACCCCCGCCTCCTCGCCCGTCACCACGGTGACGCCGCGCTCGGCCAAGCGGTTCTGCACCCGGGCGATGGCGCGTTCATTGCCGGGAATGTCGCGGGAGGAGAAAATCACCACGTCGCCGGGATCAAGCACGATTTGCGGATGGTCGCCGGCGGCGATGCGCGCCAGCGCCGAGCGCGGCTCGCCCTGGCTGCCGGTGCAGGCCAGCACCACCTTGTCAGGCGGCAGGAAGCCGGCGTCGTACTCCGACAGAAACGGCGGAATATCAGTAAGATAGCCTGTCGCCTTGGCGGCTTCGTGAATGCGCCACAGCGAGCGCCCGACCAAAGCGGCGTGCCGCCCGGCGGCGGCGGCGGCGACGGCGATGCTTTCCAGCCGCGTCACGTTGGTGGCGAAGCAGGTGACGGCGATGCGCTGGCGATATTTCTGGAATTCCGCCGTCAGCGCCGTCCGCACCTCGGCTTCCGACCCGGTCCAGCCCGGAGAAAGCGCGTTGGTGCTGTCGCCCACCAGCGCCAGCACGCCGTCGTCGCCGATGGCGCGCAAGCGTTCTTCATCCGCCACGTCGCCGATCAGCGGTTGCGGGTCGAGCTTCCAGTCGCCGGTATGCAGCACCGTGCCGGCCTTGGTGCGAATCGCCAGCGCGTTGGGCTCGGGGATCGAATGGGTGACGGTGATGAATTCCAGATCGAACGGCCCCAGGCTGAAGCGGCCGCCCAGCGGAATTTCGTGTATCTCGACCTTGCCGGCCAGGCCGCGCTCATGCAGCTTGGCGCGCAGCACCGCCGCGGTGAACGGCGTGGCGTAGACCGGACACTTCAAGTCGGGCCACAGGTACTGCACCGCGCCCAAATGGTCTTCGTGGGCGTGGGTCAGCACCAGCCCGACCAGCGCGTCTCGCCGTTCTTTGATGAAGGCGTGATCGGGCATGATGACCTCGATCCCCGGCATGGTCTCATCCGGGAACGAGATGCCCAAGTCCACCATCAGCCACGCCCCGTCATGGCCGTAGAGGCTGAGGTTCATGCCGATTTCCCCCGATCCGCCAAGCGGCAGGTAATAGAGGGCGTCGGCTTCTGGGGCGAACGGATCGTCGCGAAGCGAGAAGGAGGAGTTGCCGGTCATCGCTGCGCATTACGTTGGTGGATGAGAACAAGGCCGCGCAGGGTAAGGTCGCGGTCGATGGCGTCGATGGCGCTGGTGGCCTTGGCGAACAAAACCGCCAAGCCGCCGGTGGCCACCACTTTCATAGGCTCGCCCCATTCCGCCTTGATGCGGGCGATCAGCCCTTCGATCAGGCCGATGTAGCCCCAGAATATGCCCGACTGCATGCAGTCGATGGTGTTGCGGCCGATGACGCAGCCGGGCTGGACGATCTCCACCCGCGGCAGCTTGGACGCCGCCATCTGCAACGCCTCAAGCGAGAGGTTGATCCCCGGCGCAATGACGCCGCCGCGGTAGTTGCCGTCGGCGTCCACCACGTCGAAAGTGGTGGCGGTGCCGAAATCGATGACGATCAGCGGCGTCTGATGCGCCGACGCCGCCGCCGCCGTGTTCACCAAGCGGTCGGCCCCGACTTCTTCCGGCCGATCCACCAGCGCTTTAACGCCCAGCTCGACTTCAGGATGACCGACGATCATCGGTTCGCAGCCGAAATGATCCTTGGTCAGGCGCTTCAAGTTGAAGGTCGCGCCGGGCACCACGCTGGCGATGATCGCGGCGTGGACGTCCACCGGGCGCAAGCCCTTCAGCTTCATCAAATGGGTCAGCCAGACGGCGTATTCGTCCGCCGTTCGCTTGGTGTCGGTGGCGGTGCGCCATGTGGCGTGCTGCCGCTCGCCGTCATAAAGCGCAAAAACGACATTGGTGTTGCCGCAATCAATGGCCAAAAGCATGAGCGCTTACGCCTCTCCGGCAAAAAACACATCGCCCGCCGTGATGCGGCGCAGCGATTTCCCTTGTCCAACATCAAGCAGCAGAACGCCGTCGCTGTCCAGACCGTGAAAAATACCCTCAATCGTCTCATGCGTCAGACGCACGGAGATCGGCGCGCCCACACCCGCCGCCCGCGCCAGCCAAGCCTCGCGAATCGGCGCGAAGCCCTCATCCCGCCACTGTCCGACCAGCCGGTCGAAAGCCGGCAAGAGAATTTCCAGCGCGGCGGAAGGCGCCTTCGCCGCCGGCAGCGCCGCCGCCGGCCGCTCAACGTCGGTGGGACAGCCCGCCAGATTGACGCCGACGCCGACCACCACCCAGGCGGCCTCGCCGCCCTCGCCCGCTTCGCTTTCCAGCAGAATGCCGGCGATCTTGCCGCCGTTCAACAGCACGTCGTTCGGCCATTTGCACAACGCCGCCGGCCCGTCAGGGTTCAG
>CALGOL010000188.1 GCA_937960755.1 uncultured Azospirillum sp. | reverse complement strand
CCCCGGCGCCCCCTCGTTGGGGTTTTTCTTTTTTCCTGATAAACCGCGGGGAATCGCCATGAAAAAAGGGGGCCGAAGCCCCCTTTTTCCTTATCAGCGCGCCTGCCGTGATTAGCGGCGGGCCACCATCAGCTTCTTGATCTCGGCGATGGCCTTCGCCGGGTTCAGACCCTTCGGGCAGGTCTTGGTGCAGTTCATGATGGTGTGGCAACGATACAGACGGAACGGGTCCTCAAGATTGTCGAGGCGCTCGCCGGTCATTTCGTCACGGCTGTCGATGATCCAGCGGTAAGCCTGGAGCAAAACCGCCGGGCCGAGGTAACGGTCGCCGTTCCACCAGTAAGACGGGCAAGAGGTCGAGCAGCAGAAGCACAAGATGCATTCATACAGCCCGTCCAGCTTGGCGCGGTCTTCCGGCGATTGCAGGCGCTCGCGGTCCGGCGGGGTCGGGCTCTGGGTTTGCAGCCACGGCTTGATTGAGGCCAACTGGGCGTAGACGTGGTTGACGTCCGGCACCAGATCCTTAATCACCGGCATGTGCGGCAGCGGATAGATCTTAACCTCGCCCTGCACCTCGTCGATGGCCTTCAGGCAGGCCAGGGTGTTGGTGCCGTCGATGTTCATCGCGCAGGAGCCGCAGATGCCTTCGCGGCAGGACCGGCGGAAGGTCAGCGTCGAGTCCAGCTCGTTCTTGATGTAGATGATGGCGTCCAGGATCATCGGCCCGAACTTGTCGAGGTCGACGATATAGGTGTCCACCCGCGGGTTCTGACCGTCGTCGCCGTTCCAGCGATAGATCTTGAACGCCTTGGACCGCTTGGCGCCCTTGGCGGCGTCGATGGTCTTGCCGACGCCGACCACGGAATTGGCGGGAAGAGAGAATTCAGCCATGGGTTCCTCTCGACTACGGCGCTGATGAGCCGTTTAGCGTTTGGCTGCCGCGCGCACGACCGCCGGCATCAAATCGTTGTTGTCTTCAATACGCAGCATGCGGATGTCTTTAACGCTGGGCTCGAACCACTCGAAAGTCGAAGAAAGCTCCATCACCGCAAGGACGCATTTGACCGCGTCCACCGTGTCGTCGCCAAAATACACGCTGCCTTGCTGACGCTCAAAACCATGGGGCTCCAACGCCTTTCGGATATCCGAATAGGCGTTGTTCCAGGATTGGTTTTTGTAAACCTCCTGAAGCACCGTGGTGTCGAGGTCGAAAGCGATCGCATACATTGCGGGCTTTACTCTGACTTGGCTGTTGTGTCCGATCCCGGCCATCCCGCGCGCCCCCGGCTGTCCAGCAGATACGCCAGTATACATCGGGGAGCGCATGGGCGGTGAGACCTTCCGAACGCTTAGTACACGCGGGCCTTGGGCGGGAACACCTGGACTTCGTCGGTCAGGGTGTACATGTGGACCGGGCGATAGTCGATCTTGGTGGAGCCGTCTTCGTTCACCCAGATGACCGTGTGCTTCATCCACTCGTCGTCGTTGCGGTCCGGGAAGTCCTCGCGGGCGTGAGCGCCGCGGCTTTCCTGGCGGTTACGCGCCGCATGCAGGGTGCCGACCGCCTGATACATCAGGTTGTCCAGCTCCAGCGCTTCCACCAGATCGCTGTTCCACACCAGCGAGCGGTCGGAAACGGCGATGTCGCCGCGCTTGGCGAAGGTGGCGTCGATCTTCTGGCAGCCTTCCTCCAGCACTTCGCCGGTGCGGAACACCGCGCAGTTGTTCTGCATGGTGCGCTGCATTTCCAGCCGCAGCGCCGCGACCTTGGTCGAGCCGTTGGCGTTGCGCGCCTTGTCGAGACGCGACAGGGCGTAATCGGCGCTGTCGGCCGGCAGTTCCTTCTGCGCCTTGCCCTTTTCGACGATCTGCGCGGCGCGGATGGCGGCGGCGCGACCGAAGACCACCAGGTCAAGCAGCGAGTTGGAGCCGAGACGGTTGGCGCCGTGCACCGACACGCAAGCGGCTTCGCCGATCGCCATCAGGCCCGGAACCACCGCGTCGGGGTTGCCGTCCACCGGACGCACCACTTCGCAGTTCACGTTGGTCGGGATGCCGCCCATATTGTAGTGCACGGTGGGCAGAACCGGAATCGGCTCCTTGGTCACATCGACGCCGGCGAAGATCTTGGCGGTTTCCGAGATGCCCGGCAGGCGAGCATGCAGGGTTTCCGCCGGCAGATGTTCAAGGTGCAGATGGATGTGGTCGCCGTGTTCGCCGACGCCGCGGCCTTCGCGGATTTCAATGGTCATCGAGCGGGACACGACGTCGCGCGACGCCAGATCCTTGGCCGACGGGGCGTAGCGCTCCATGAAGCGTTCGCCCTTGGAATTGGTGATGTAGCCGCCTTCGCCGCGCGCCCCTTCGGTAATCAGACAGCCGGAGCCGTAGATGCCGGTGGGGTGGAACTGCACGAACTCGATGTCCTGCAACGGCAGGCCGGCGCGCATCACCATGCCGCCGCCGTCGCCGGTGCAGGTGTGGGCCGAGGTGGCGGAGAAGTAGGCGCGGCCGTAACCGCCGGTCGCCAGCACGACGAGCTGGGCGCGGAAGCGGTGGATGGTGCCGTCGTCGAGGTTCCACGCCATGACGCCGCGACAAACGCCGTCCGCGTCCATGATGAGGTCGAGAGCGAAGTATTCGACGAAGAATTCGGCGTCGTACTTCAGCGACTGCTGGTACAGGGTGTGCAGCATGGCGTGGCCGGTGCGGTCGGCCGCGGCGCACGTGCGGTACGCCTGCTTCTTGCCGTATTCGGCGGTCATGCCGCCGAAAGCGCGCTGATAGATCTTGCCTTCGGGCGTGCGCGAGAACGGCATGCCGTAATGTTCAAGCTCCAGAATCGCCGGGATGGCCTCACGGACCATGTATTCGATGGCGTCCTGGTCGCCCAGCCAGTCCGACCCCTTGATGGTGTCGTACATGTGGTAGCGCCAGTCGTCTTCCGACATGTTGCCCAGCGCCGCCGAAACGCCGCCCTGCGCCGCCACGGTGTGCGAACGGGTGGGGAACACTTTGGTGATGCAGGCCGTCTTCAGGCCCTTTTCCACCATGCCGAAGGTGGCGCGCAAGCCGGCCCCGCCGGCCCCGACGACCACGACGTCGTAGGTGTGATCGATAATCTTGTAAGCGGCCATGGCCTTCAGGCTCCCAGCGAAACTTTAACGACGGAGATGACGCACGCGGCGGCCAAGCCGTAATTGACCAGCTTGTTGGCCAGCAAAGCGGCGATCTTCAGCGCTTCGCAGTGAACGTAATCTTCGATCACCACCTGCAAGCCGTGTTCGGCGTGGTGGAAGGTGACGGCGGCGGTCAGCGCCATCATGGCGGCGCAGATCGGCGACTTCAGCCAAGCGACGAACTGGGCGTGATCGGCGCCGAGATGGCCGATGACGCCGCCGACGAACCAGATGGTCAGGATGACCAGCGCCACCGAAGTGATGCGCATCGACCACCAATGTTCGGCGCCGAACTTGGCGGAGCCGAGACCGCGGGCCAGCTTGAGCGGGGCGCGGAGCTTTGCGGGGGAATTAGACATGTTTTTACAAAGCCTCCATCACCACACGGACAGACCGACGACCCAGGTCGCCACGGTCAAGATCAGCGACGCGCCGATGACGATGTAGGCGCCCTTTTCAGCGCTGGGCAGGTCGAAACCATAGCCGGCGTCCCACACCAGATGGCGGATGCCCGCCGACAGGTGATAGAACAGGGCGAAGGTCCAGCCGAACAGCATCAACAGCCCCAGCGGCGAACCGATGAAGCCCTGAACCTTGGCGAAGGCTTCCGGCCCGACCGCCGCCGCGACCAGCCACGCCGTCAGCAGCAACGTGCCGACCGACAGGGCGACGCCGCTGGCGCGGTGGAGGATCGACAGGGCCATCGTCCACTGCCAACGGTAAATTTGAAGATGGGGGGAGAGCGGCCGACTGTTGCCGTTTGCCATGGGGTCGTCCTCTTTCGGCTGCCGCGCCCGAGGCGTTTGGGGAGGAGAGGGGTTCCCCGGGGTCGGCTGAACACGTCGCTTCGCCAGCGCCTTTGACTGCGCTTTTGGAATTGGCGGACTGAATTACGCCTCTCAGGCTTCCGAGTCAACGCCGCGACTTCGCATTTGCGAAAATTTACAACATTTTGGCCTAGCTTGCGAAGTTGTCATACCAGTAGAGCCAAGTGTTCGCAGGCGCGAGGGGGGAAGGGATGGCGGATTAGCGTTACAGGAGCGGGCGCGAGGGGTAGGACGGCGGCAATCATCCGAACGGTTACGGCAAACCGCGCTCAAGGGCTTGCTTTTCTCTATTTAAACCCATACTTTAACGAAAATTCGTTAAAGGTGCGAGATATGCTGAGAAAACTCCGCGTCGAAAACTTCTTTTCCATCGGCCCGATGGTTGAGCTTGATCTTTCCGTCGCGAAAAACGCGCCACAGGACGACAGGTATGCGAGGCCCGACCCGTCCAAAGACGAGCGCTTCGCCAAAGTCGCGGTTCTCTATGGTCCCAACGCGTCGGGCAAAACCAACGTGCTGCGGGCGGCGGCCTTCGTTATGGAACTCATGACGGATTCTTTTCGCTGGCAACCTGACGGCAGATTTCCATTCGTTCCTTGCAAGACGGTTAGTTTTTCCGGGGCAACAAGTAAATTTGAGATCGAATTTGACGTGTACACGAAAGAGGTTGGCCGTGTAGAGAGATTTATCTACAGAGCAGAGATAACAAGAAATGAAGTTATTTATGAATCCATGTGCCGATTTGGGAAAAGACGAAAAATGTTATTTGAAAGAACTGGTAATAACGTAAAGTATGGCCCTGATTACTGCGTTAATATAACCCTAAAAAAGAACATCACTATTCCAAGTTATGCTAGCGTTATTTCAACACTGGCCTCGTACCAGCACTTGCCGTCGATCGTCATATCTGCGGTAATTAGGGATTTTTTCTCAAACGTTGGATATGAGGGAAAGAAAAAAAGGTCTTACATCCCGATATGTCGCCTAATAAAAGAAAACCCAAATACCCATGATGAAATAAAAAATGAAATGAATAAATTTGATATTGATATAAATGAAATAAAAATTATTGAACGGGATGGAAATATTGATGCAAAATTTATACATGATTCTGTTCCAGATGGCGTAAATCGCATTTTTGAATCTGAAGGAACTGTAAATTTATTTACCATTTTACCATACATTAATCTAGTGCTAGATTCTGGCTCTATTGCGTTCATTGATGAGCTTGACGGCGACCTGCATCCCTCTGTGGTTGCGGAAATTGTCAGGCGCTTCACCTCGTCTGAAAATAAACATAACGCCCAATTGGTGATGACTTGCCATAATCCAGCGCTACTGCGCCATCTCAGCAAGGATGAGGTACATATCGTCGAAAAAGACGCGGATCACTTCACTCGGATAACTGCGCTTAAAAATATGGCTGGCGTGCGACGTGATGGCAATCTGGAAACCCAGTATCTGGGGGGCGCCTTCGGCGGGTTGCCGTTACTGGCATGAGCAAAGATCGCTTAAAATCCACCGTAAACAAGCACGCGGTCATCATCTGCGAAGGCGCCAGCGAACAAGGGTACGTTCGCTGGCTTCAGCGTCTGGCCCACAGACAGACCATCCGCGGCGTCAGGTTCAACGAGAAAAACATCGGCTGCGGCGACCCGTTAGCGGCGGTCACCGCGGCGGTCGCGGAAATCAAGCGGCTGAAGGCGGACAAACTGAACATCGTCTGGCGCGGCGTATTGATTGATGAGGACAGCTTCGGCAAAGCGCTGGAACGAGAGCGAGAAGCAAGAAACCTTGCAAAAACACATAAAATTGAATGGCTTATTCAGCCGCCATGCCATGAAGGCTTTCTAATAAAACATTTTGAAATACTTAAGACATACCAACCGCCAACGGAGGAAATTTGTTTTACTCATTTGCGAAAAATTTGGCCTGATTACAAAAAAGGCATGGACGCCTTGGGATACGAGAAAATATTAACGCTCGAACATTTGCGGTGTGCAAGAAGCGTCTGGCCGGAGTTCAGCGCCATGCTCGACGCTATCGGCTGGACCATTGACCTCGGATAAGCCCCCCAACATCGCGGTTTTCAGCGCCGTCGCCCCGCGCTATAACCCGCCCATCATGACGCAGACGATTTATGACGGGCTGAAACAGCTCGGCGCCCGCGCGGACATGCCGGCCTCGCCAGAGGCGGCGGTGTTGGAGCGCGTCGCCAATCCCCACCCCGGAACCCGCTATCTGGTGCGCTTCGCCGCTCCAGAATTCACCTCGCTGTGCCCGATCACCGGCCAGCCGGATTTCGCCCACCTCGTCATCGACTACGTCCCTGACGGCTGGCTGGTGGAAAGCAAATCCTTGAAGCTTTACTTGTCGTCGTTCCGTAATCACGGCGCCTTTCACGAAGCCTGCACCGTATCCATCGCCAAACGGCTGGCCGACGAGTTGTCGCCGATTTGGCTGCGCATCGGCGGCTATTGGTATCCGCGCGGCGGCATTCCCATCGACGTCTTCTATCAAACCGGCGCCCCGCCGCAAGACGTGTGGATTCCCGACCAGGGGGTGGCCGCTTATCGTGGCCGCGGCTGACCCGAACGATAAACTGAAAACCGCGCTCCGCGACCGCGCGCTGGCCTTGGGTTTCGACGCCGTCGGCTTTGCCCCCGCCGGCTTGGGCGATGAGGCCCGCCAGCGCCTCGCCGACTGCCTCGCCCAAGGCTGGCACGGCGATATGGGCTGGCTGGCGGAACGCGCCGAGCAGCGCGGCGACCCTTGCGGCTTGTGGCCGGAGGCGCGCAGCGTCATCGTGCTGGGAACCAACTACGCCCCGGCCGATGATCCCCTGCGGCTGGCCGACCATCCCGACCGCGGGGTGATCTCGGTCTACGCCCGCAACCGCGATTATCACGATCTGGTCAAAGGCCGGCTGAAGAATCTGGCGCAATGGCTCGTGGGGAAGACCAAGGCCGAGGTTAAAGTATTCGTCGACACCGCGCCGGTGATGGAAAAGCCGCTCGCCCAAGCCGCCGGGCTGGGCTGGCAGGGCAAGCACACCAATCTGGTGTCGCGAAGCTTCGGTTCCTGGCTGTTCTTAGGCGAGATTTACACCACCCTCGACATTCCCCCCGACCCGCCCGGCGTCGACCGTTGCGGGACTTGCGAGCGCTGTCAGGTCGCCTGCCCCACCGCCGCCTTCCCCGCCCCTTACAAGCTGGACGCGCGGCGCTGCGTTTCGTACCTGACCATTGAGCACGCCGGGCCGGTGGACGAGGAATTGCGCCCGCTACTGGGCAACCGGATTTACGGTTGCGACGATTGTCTGGCGGTCTGCCCGTGGAACCGCTTTGCGCAAAAAACCAAGGAAGCCGCGTTCTTCCCGCGGGTGGAGCTGACCGCGCCGCGGCTGGCGGAACTGGTTCAACTGACCGACGCCGACTTCCGCCAGGTGTTCTCGGCCTCCCCCATCAAGCGCATCGGCCGAGATCGCTTGGTGCGCAACGCGCTCTACGCCCTGGGCAACAGCGGCGCGGCGGAGCATTGCGGGGTTGTCGCCGCGCTGCTTGACGACGGGTCGGAAGTGGTGCGGGATGCCGCAAAATGGGCTTTGGCGCGGCTGCAAGGACAGGCGAACTCATGACCTACGCGGTCAAGGAAATCTTCAAAACCCTGCAAGGGGAAGGGGCGCAGACCGGCCGCGCCGCCGCCTTCTGCCGTTTCGCCGGCTGCAACCTGTGGAGCGGGCGGGAGGTTGACCGCGCCGACGCCGCCTGCCGATTTTGCGACACCGACTTCATCGGCACGGATGGCGACGGCGGCGGCAAGTTCGTCAACGCCGAAGCCCTGGCCGACGCGGTGGCGGCCGCCTGGGGTCCCGGCCTGACCGGGCGCTATGTGGTGTTCACCGGCGGCGAGCCGCTGCTGCAACTGGACGCGCCATTGATCGCCGCCATGCACGAGCGGAGCTTTGAAATCGCCGTTGAGACCAATGGCACGATTGCCGCGCCTGACGGCATCGACTGGATTTGCGTCAGCCCCAAGGCGGGGACCGACTGGGTGCAGCGCCGGGGCCACGAGTTAAAGCTGGTCTACCCGCAGGCCGGCCTTTCGCCGGACGGGCTGGCCGAGTTGCCGTTTCAGCATTTCTTCATACAGCCGATGGACGGGCCGGACCGCGCCGCCAATATTGTCGCTGCGGCGGAATACTGTCGGGCGCATCCGCCGTGGCGGCTGTCGTTGCAGACCCATAAGCTGATCGGCATCCCTTAAATCATTAACGAGGGGTTAACGTCTCTGCCGCATCATGATAGTCAAGGTGACGGCTGCGAAGAGGGAGGCGACGACATGGCGAAAACCACTGCGGCGGCGGTCGCCGACTATATTCTGGCTTATGCGGCCGAACGGAATATTCCGGTTACGCATCTGAAATTGCAAAAACTTTTGTACTTTTGCTACGGCTGCCACCTCGCCCGCGCGGGCGAAGAATTATTCGCCGAGCCGCTGGAGGCTTGGCCGAAAGGGCCGGTGCAGCCCGGCCAGTGGCGGCGCTTCAACAGCTTCCGCGCCGCTCCGATCACCGTGGTTGAGGGCGCCATCGCCATGGCGGAAGGCGTCCGGCGCGACGTGATCGATGAAACGTTGGACAATTACTTGCGCCTCGACCAATGGCTGCTGGTGCGGTTGAGCCACGGCATGGCCTGGGCGGCGGCCCGCGGCGACCTTGATCCGCAAGAACGATGCAACACCCGGCTCGACCGGACGCTGATCGCCGCCGAGTTTGAGGACATGCTGAAGGAACGGGAAGCGGTGCTCGACGACCCGGAAGATTGGCCGCTGGACGCGGAAACTCCTGAAATAGCCTTGCCGATGGCGATTGACGGGGAAAACGTCACGTTCAGTCTATCGTCAGCCGAGGTGGCGAAGTTGGCTGACGCCATGGCCAGCTCCGATTTCTCTCGCGCCCAGCGCATAAATCCCAAAGACGCCGCATGACGGGATGGTCCGCCTCGGCCGCTCCACGTTTTGACGTTCGTTGGGATACGCCGTTTGAGGAATCGAAGGCGCGGTTGACACAGAATGAGCAATTGATCGCGGCCGATATCTGCCGGGCGATGGCTTACTGTGGCTTTGACGCCAGTTGCGCCCGCATCCCGCCGGAATATCTTGGACTAGGCAATGTCATCCTTCGCCAACAGGGCCGAATCGCCGTGTTTTTTGAAGAAAAAACCTTTATCGCCCCGAAGGCCGAATGCAAAAAGCCGTTAAAGGGATACTTGGCGCTCCGCGTCGCACGCTTTAATCCCCGCCCCGACGGCGGCTTCGATACCGAACTCCTTTAATACGAGCCGTCCATGACCCAACGCGCACTCGTGCTGTTTTCCGGCGGGCAGGATTCCGCGGTTTGTCTCGCCTGGGCGCTCGACCGTTTCGACCATGTCGAGACGGTGGGCTTCGACTACGGCCAGCGCCACGCGGTGGAGCTGGAATGCCGCCAGACCTTCCGCGCCAAGCTGGCGCAGCGCTACCCCAAGTGGGGGGCGCGGCTGGGCGAGGATCACATGCTGGACATGCGCGGGCTCGGCGCGATTTCCGACACCGCGATGACCCGCGAGGTTGAAATCCGCATGACCGAGGAAGGCTTGCCGTCCACCTTCGTGCCCGGCCGCAACCTGCTGTTCTTCACCTATGCGGCGGCGGTGGCCTATCGCCGCGGCGCGCGTCATCTGGTGGGCGGCATGTGCGAAACCGATTATTCCGGCTATCCCGACTGCCGCGACGACACGTTGAAGGCGTTGCAGGTGGCGCTCAACCTGGGCATGGACCGGCGCTTCGTCGTCCACACGCCGTTGATGTGGATCGACAAGGCCGCCACCTGGGCGATGGCGGAGCAGTTGGGCGGGGCGGATTTGGTGGCGCTGACGGCGGAAGACACCCACACTTGCTACCTTGGCGACCGGACGCGGCGGCATGATTGGGGCTACGGCTGCGGCGATTGCCCCGCTTGCCGGTTGCGCGCCGACGGCTGGGCGCGCTATGTGGCGGCCCAGCACCCGCAGGCTTAAAGGACCGACGCCCCCATGGGCTACCGCATCACCCGTCAAATCGGCATCGACGCCGCCCACCGCATCGCCGAACACGGCTCGAAATGCCGTAATCTGCACGGCCATCGCTATAAGGTGGAGGCGACTTGCCAAGCCAGCGCCGGCCGGCTGCACGAGTCGGGCGAAGAAGGCGGCATGGTGCTGGACTTCGGCTTTCTGAAACACGAAATGCTGACGGTCATTGACGAGGCTTGCGACCACGGGCTTATTCTTGACGTCGCCGACCGCACGATGCTGGGGTTGTTCGCCCCCGACCCGGCCAATGCGGCGGCCTGGATGGACCGGCTGGCGGCGGAAGTGGCGACGCAAGGCTTTGCGCAGGTCGAGGACGCGCTGTTGGGGCAAAAGCTCTATCTCATCCCCTACCCGCCCACCGCCGAGTGCTTGGCGCGGCATTGGTTTGAACGTCTGGCGCCGCGGGTCGCCGCCCGCAGCGACGGTTGGGCGGAATTGACCGGACTGACGGTGTGGGAAACGCCGAACTGCTATGCTGAATTCACTGGCGGCGGCATGTTTTAAGCGGATGCGCCCCAGTTGACCGCGGCCCGCGCGCCCGCCACTTTAGGGCCGCTATGCTGATTGAAATGCTGGAATATCGGCTGACCCCCGACGGGCCGCTCAGCCGCGATTACGACTACCTGGCGCAAGCGGTGTCGCTGGGCTCGCGCTATCGCCGTCAGCGCAAGGCGTGGGCGCCCCATATCGAACAGTGCCGCCGCTTCATCCTTGAGGCGTCCCGCAACGCCCCGGCCGGCGGGCGGGCGCTGGTGGCCGGGTCCGGCCGGCTGATTGAAATTCCGCTGGCCGAACTCGCCGAGCGCTTTGGCGAGGTCGTCCTGTTGGATATGGCGCAGCCGATGATTACCCGTCGGCTCGCCC
>CALGOL010000187.1 GCA_937960755.1 uncultured Azospirillum sp. | reverse complement strand
GGAGCAGCCGGCGAGCAGCGCGGCGACCGCGACCGCCGAAACGAGCTTCTTCATCATCTTGTCCTCACCTCGCAAAAGATGCGTATGCGTCCCGCCTGCCGGGACCGTCCCACCTGTCGGCGCCGTCCCGCTTGGCGGGACCGTCCGCCGCAAACATATAGGGCATGACGGCATGCCTGCTAATTGCGGCGGCGGCGCGGCGGCGTTTGCAGCGCGCCTGCGCGTCATGGTTTAAGTAAGCTTGCGCGAATTGGCAAGAAGTCAGGGCGCGCATGGCGCAGTCAGGAGCGGAAAAGCATGTCCGACATTGAAGAACGCGATCCCTTCGCCCTGTTCGCCGCCTGGATGGCGGAGGCCGAAGCGTCCGAACCCGAAGACCCCAACGCCATGGCGCTGGCGACGGCCGACGCGGCCGGCCGGCCTTCCGTCCGCATGGTGCTGCTGAAGGGCGCCGACGCGCGCGGCTTCGTCTTCTACACCAATCTCGAAAGCGACAAGGGCAAGCAACTGGCGGCCAATCCGCAGGCCGCGCTGTGCCTGCACTGGAAGTCGCTGCGCCGTCAGGTGCGGGTCGAAGGCCGGGTCGTTCCGGTTTCCGATGGCGAAGCCGACGATTACTTCCAATCCCGCGCCCGCGACAGCCGCATCGGCGCTTGGGCGTCGCGCCAGTCGCGGCCGATGGAAGGGCGGTGGGAGCTGGAGACGCGGGTGGCGCAATACGTCGCCAAGTTCAACATCGGTCATGTGCCGCGCCCGCCGTTCTGGTCTGGCTTCCGCGTGGTTCCCGACCGCATTGAGTTTTGGCGCGACCGGCCGTTCCGCCTGCACGAGCGGCTGGTGTTTTTGCGCGAGGTCGCCGCCCCGGCGGCCGACCCGGCGGCGGAAAAACACGGCGATTGGCGCACCGAGCGGCTTTTCCCATGACCTCCGTCGCCGAAGCGCCGATGTTATCCTCGCAAGAGGGGGCAAAACTGCGGCGGTTGGCGACCCGCGCCAGCGTCGCCGTGGCGCTGACGCTGGTGATCGCCAAGCTTGCGGCCTATCTCACCACCGGTTCGGTCAGCCTGCTGTCGTCGTTGGCGGATTCCACCACCGACCTTTTGGCGTCGCTGGTGACGTTGTTCGGCGTCGCCTGGGCCGCCCGCCCGGCGGATGAGCAGCATCGCTTCGGTCATGGCAAGGCGGAGCCTTTGGCGGCGCTGGCCCAGGCCGCCTTCATCACCGGATCGGCGGTGTTCTTGAGCGTGCAGGCGGTGGACCGGCTGCTCGCCCCGGAACCGCTGCGCCAGACGCCGATCGCCATCGGGGTCATGCTGTTCTCCATCGCGCTGACCGCCGGACTGCTGCTGTTTCAGCGCCATGTCGTCGTGCGCACCGGGTCGGTGGCGGTGAAGGCCGACCGGCTGCACTACGCCAGCGACCTCGCCATGAACGCCGCCATTATCGCGGCGCTGCTGGTCACCGGCTTGACCGGCTGGACCGCCGCCGACGCGCTATGCGGTTTGGGCATAGCGGCTTGGTTGCTGCGCGGGGCGGGGGAGGTGGCGCGGGAGGCGTTGGATCTTTTGATGGATCGCGAACTGCCCGATGACGAACGCCAGCGCATTATCGACGAAGTCATGCGCCATCCGGCGGCGCGCGGCGTGCATGATCTGCGGACTCGCACGGACGGAACTCATATTTTTGTCGAATTGCATGTTGAATTCGACCCGGACGCCAGCGTGCGCGACGCCCATCGCGCCACCGAGGAGATCGAAGCGGCCCTGGCGGCGCTGCTGCCCAACGTCGAAGCGTCAATTCATCAGGAACCGGCGGGTTTGCAGGATGATCGGCGTGACGCGCGCATACTTCGTTCATAAAGCATATACGTTCTTCGCCTACATTTTAGAGAGGATGTTGCGTTCGAGACTTTTCTTCAGCATCGGTCTTATGGATTGTTGCAGGAATGAAAGGTTCGTCGGATACTCATTTATCGGGGGAATCGTCGGGCGAAGCTCGATAAAGCTAAAAAAAAGGTTTGCCTAATATGGACAGCAGCTTCGGGCAGCGGTCCCATCTCATCGCAGACATTGCGAACGAGGCGGGAAATCTTGGCATCGAAATCGCGGACATCGCGGGGCACATCGACGACGTTAACGGCCGGGTGACTCATCAGGCGAAAGTCTTTGATGAACTGCGGGTGACCGGCGGCAAGATGACGCGCAGCACCGAGCGCATCGCCGCCGCCGCGGCGGTGGCGCGCGACGTCACCGAAAAAGCGGGCAGGGAGGTGGAGGCTTCCCGCGGGCAAGTGGATCAGTCCCTGGCTGACATCCGCAGTCTGGTGTCGGCGGTCAGCGGCATTGAAACCCAGATCGCCGGTCTGCGCGAAGCGTTGGACCGGGTCGGCAAAGTGGCGAAAGAGATTTTCGCCATCGCCAAGCAAACCAACCTGTTAGCGCTCAACGCGACGATTGAAGCGGCGCGGGCGGGCGAGGCCGGCCGCGGCTTTGCGGTGGTGGCGGGCGAGGTCAAGGCGCTGTCCACCAAGACCTCCGAAGCGACTTCCGAAATCGATGCGACGTTGAAATCGCTGAACGAGCAGGCGCAACGCCTGATGACCGAAAGCAGCGCCAGCGCTCAGCGCGCCCGCTCGGTCAACGAAGGCACCGTCGCCATTGGCAAGGTGATGGACACCGTCGGCCGGGCGATGAGCGAATTGCACGGCGAAACCGACAAGATCGACGACGCCGCCAAGGAAATCGGCGCCAACTGCGTTGATCTGGAGCGCGAAATCACCGATTTGGCGGTCGGGGTCAAGCTGTCGGCGGAAAATCTGGCCCAAGCGTTCGACCGCGTCCATTCCCTGGTGGGCATGAGCGAACGCCTGATCGGCATCACCGCAGAGCTGGATGTGGAGACGGTGGACACGCCCTATATCCGCACCGTGCAGGCGGCGGCGCGTCAGGTGTCGGAAGCTTTTGCGCAAGGCGTCGCATCGGGCGTCATTAATATGGCGGATCTTTTCGACCGTAATTTGACCCCGATTCCGGGTTCCAATCCGCAGCAGTTCATGGCGCGCTGCACCGAATTCTGTGACAAGGTTCTGCCCGACATTCAAGAAGCGGCGCTTAAATCCGGCGATCGGGTGGTGTTCTGCGTCGCTTTGGACGAAAACGGTTATCTGCCGACCCATAACCGCCAGTTCAGCCAGCCGCAAGGCAATGACCCGGTTTGGAACGCCGCCAACTGCCGCAATCGCCGTATCTTTAATGACCGCGTCGGTCTGGCGGCGGGCCGCAACACCCAGCCGTTCCTGTTGCAGACCTATCGCCGCGACATGGGCGGCGGCAAGTTCGTGCTGATGAAAGACGTTTCCGCGCCGATCACCGTCAACGGGCGGCATTGGGGCGGGTTGCGACTCGCTTATAAAGTCTGATCGGGCGCCGGCGGGAAACTGCCGGCCGCATTGTATTGGCGTCGGCGCCGCGCGGCGAATTTTAATAAATCTGCATAAATGTTAGGCAGTAACGCTTGATGTTGTATGCTTGGGCGTGACGAAATGACGCAAAACTGCAATATTTCGTATTTTAGCTATTGCGGAATAGCGGAAGCTTGTTATCCAAACAATTAAAGTGTCGCCCGGATCATCGGGGAGGGGTGGCCGATCGCAACGAAGCGAGCGGCGCAGGGCGCGCATAATAAATCTCGCCTCAGCAGGAGGAAGTGAGCTTCCATGCCCGAGAGAATCGTTGCGCTCGCCAAAGGCGTCTCCGAGTTGGCCACCCGGAAGATGGATGAAATTCAGGCCGTCACCAACACCACCAAGATATTGGCGCTGAACGCGCTGATCGAAGCGATGCGGGCCGGCGAGGCCGGACGCGGCTTCGCCGTCGTGGCGCAGGAAGTCAAGGCGATTTCCGAACGCATCACCTCCATCGGCGACGAGTTGCGCAAGCAGATGGCGGGGCAAACCGACGAGCTGGACAAGCTGGGCGCTGTGCTGATCGCGCAATTGCGCGGCGGGCGGTTGGCTGACCTCGCCCTGAACATGGTCGATATCATCGACCGCAATCTTTACGAACGCTCGTGCGACGTGCGCTGGTGGGCCACTGACAGCGCGGTGGTGGATTGCGCCGCCGACCCGACGCCCGAGCGCCGCGCCTACGCTTCGAAGCGTTTGGGAGTCATCCTATCCGCCTACACCGTCTATCTTGATCTTTGGATCGCCGACGCCAAGGGGAACGTCATCGCCACCGGGCGGCCTGACCGCTACCCCCGCGCCGCCGGCGCCACGGTGGCGAACGAGGGTTGGTTTCGCGACGCCATGGCGACCCGCAGCGGCGATGATTTCGCCGTCGCCGACATTGCGATTAACGACGCGCTGGACCGCAGCCAAGTCGCCACCTACGCCACCGCCATTCGCGCCGGCGGCGAAGCCAACGGCCCGGTTATCGGCGCGCTCGGCATCTTTTTTGACTGGGCGTCCCAATCCCAGGCCGTGGTGGACAGCGTCCGGCTGACGACGGAGGAGCGGGCGAAGACCCGTTGTCTGCTGGTGGATCGCCGCCATCGCGTCATCGCCGCGTCAGACCGCCAAGGCGTACTGAACGAGACGTTCAATCTGCGCACCGATGGTCAAAAGCAGGGCAATTACGCCGACGAGCGCGGCAATGTGGTCGGCTTCGCCCATACGCCGGGTTATGAAACCTATCAAGGCTTGGGCTGGTACGGCGTCATCGTGCAGCAGCACTGAAGGGCTGGGGCGCTAGCGCGCCCCCAGCTTGCCGCGATTGAGCGCGTTGAGGAACGGCGACGCCGACGGCTTTTTGGCTGGCGGCGGCGGCGCTGCCGGCGGCGGTTTGGCCG
>CALGOL010000186.1 GCA_937960755.1 uncultured Azospirillum sp. | reverse complement strand
AAGGCCGCCCGCGCCGCGGCGCTGGGGGGCAGGTCGTTGCGCACGGCTTCGACCCAGGCGCGAATCGCCAACATCACCAGCCGGTCAGTGATTGGAAGGGCGTTCATCCGCGCCATCGGGCAGAGCGGGGCCGGCGGCGCGGCGTCGGCCGCGTGTAGGGGCTGGAGCGTTTGCGACATCTGCGACATGGGCGGCGACCTCCTGCTGGTTCGCCGCCCATTATGTGCGAGTCATTCTCACTTGCAAGCAGTATTTGCGAGCGCTTCGCAATATCGCCTTGCGGGACCGCCTTACCGGGCCGCCTTAGGGGAACAGCGGCGCCTGCTCCAGCCCCAGCGTCTCATCCAGCCCCAGCATGGCGTTCATGTTCTGGATCGCTTGCCCCGAAGCGCCCTTCACCAGATTATCAATCACCGAGACGATGATGGCGCCGCGCGGCGTGCGGTCGGGGACGACGCCGATCAGGCAATGATTGGAGCCGCGGACGTGCCGGGTCGCCGGAACGACGCCCGCCGGGGTGACGCCGACGAAGGGTTCGTCTTCAAAGCGTTCGGCCAGCGCCGCGCGCAGATCGTCGGCGGTGGTTCCCTCAGTCATCTTGACGTAGATGGTGGCGAGCATGCCGCGGTTCATCGGCACGAGGTGCGGGGTGAAGGAAACGATCACCGGCCGGCCGGCGGCGAGGCGCAATTCCTGTTCAATTTCCGGCATGTGGCGGTGATGGCCGACGCCGTAGGCGTTGAAGCCTTCCGACACTTCCGTAAACAGATTGGCTTGCTTGGCGTCGCGCCCGGCGCCGGAAACCCCCGATTTGGCGTCGATGACGATTCCGCCGGGCTCAATCAGTTCGCCCAGCAGCAGGGGCAGCAGCGGCGTCAGCGAGCAGGTGGGGTAGCAGCCGGGGTTGGCGACGACGCGGGCCTTGCGCACCCCTTCACGGTTGAACTCGGTCAGGCCGTAGGCGACTTCCTTTTGCAGTTCAAGCGCGCGGTGCTCATGGCCGTACCACTGGGCGTACTCGGCCGGGTCGGCGAGCCGGAAATCCGCCGACAGGTCGACGACCTTTAAATGATGCGGCAGGCCGGCGACGATTTCCTGGGTGGTTCCATGCGGCAGGGCGCAGAACACCACGTCCAGCTTGTCGAAATGCAACTGTTCTATCTTCACCAGATCGGGCAGGCCATAGCCGCCGAGATGGGGAAACACCTCCGCCATCGGCTTGCCGGCTTGGCGCTCGGCGGTCAGCGCGTCGATGCGGACGGCGGGGTGGCGCAGCAGCAAGCGCACCAACTCGGCGCCGGTGTAGCCCGACGCCCCCAAAATCCCCACCCGAACTTTCGACGCTTCGCCCGACGACGCGCTGGCGGCCATGGCGGCCTCTCCTTTATTGTTAAAGAATTACGACAAGACAGCGGGTTAACCCGGTCGCGGGATCATAGCGGCGATATGCCGCCGCGCAATGGAAAGATATGGGAGGGGGCGGGGGAAATTGCCCGACCCGGCGCGCGGATGGCGCTTGACTCCCGGACGGGCCGACCCTAAAGTCCGCCCCGACTGTATGAAAGCATGAACAAAGGGCGTCCTCGCCGGGCGCCCTTTGCGCTTGCTGTCATCTATGCGTCAGATTTTTGAACCTAGAAGGATTACTGGCAGTCATGCCGACGATCAACCAATTGATCCGTAAGCCGCGCGAGCCGCTGGCCGCGCGCAACAAGGTGCCGGCCCTGGAGGCGTGCCCGCAAAAGCGCGGCGTTTGCACTCGCGTTTACACCACGACCCCGAAGAAGCCGAACTCGGCGCTTCGTAAGGTGGCCCGCGTGCGCCTGACCAACGGCTTCGAAGTCACCTCGTACATCCCCGGCGAAGGCCACAACCTTCAGGAACACTCGGTGGTGATGATCCGCGGCGGCCGCGTGAAGGATCTTCCCGGCGTGCGTTATCACATCATCCGCGGCACCTTGGACACCCAGGGCGTCAAGAATCGTAAGCAGCGCCGGTCGAAGTACGGCGCGAAGCGTCCGAAGTAAGGAGATCACGTTATGTCCCGTCGTCGTCGCGCCGAGAAGCGTGAAGTCCTGCCGGACGCCAAGTATGGCGATAAGGTTCTCACCAAGTTCATGAATTGCTTGATGTACGACGGCAAGAAGTCCGTCGCTGAGCAAATCGTGTACGGCGCTTTCGAACGCATCGAAAGCAAGACCAAGAACGAAGCCCTGCAAATCTTCCACGACGCCTTGTCGAACGTGAAGCCGCACCTCGAAGTGCGTTCGCGTCGCGTCGGCGGCGCCACCTATCAGGTGCCGGTGGAAGTGCGCTCCGAGCGCGCCCAGGCGCTGGCCATTCGTTGGCTGATCGGCGCCGCCCGCAATCGTTCGGAAAACACCATGACCGAACGCCTGTCGGGCGAACTGCTGGACGCCGCGCAGCAGCGCGGCACCGCCGTTAAGAAGCGCGAAGACACCCACCGCATGGCGGAAGCCAACAAGGCTTTCTCGCACTATCGCTGGTAATCTTCGTTTTATTAGAACCGGCGCCGGGACTATGCGGCGCCGGTTTTCTTCGCCTCCATTCGGACGCCCGCACAGCAAGAGACGATCGTCATGGCCCGTTCACATCCTCTCGACCGATACCGTAACATTGGCATCATGGCCCACATTGATGCCGGCAAGACGACGACCACCGAGCGTATTCTTTACTACACCGGCAAGTCGTACAAGATCGGCGAGGTGCACGAAGGCACCGCGGTGATGGACTGGATGGAGCAGGAACAGGAACGCGGCATCACCATCACCTCGGCCGCCACCACCTGTTTCTGGCGCGATCACCGCATCAACATCATCGACACCCCCGGCCACGTCGACTTCACCATTGAAGTTGAGCGTAGCTTGCGCGTCCTCGACGGCGCCGTGACGGTGTTCGACTCGGTGGCCGGCGTCGAGCCGCAGTCGGAAACCGTGTGGCGGCAGGCCGACAAGTACAAAGTGCCGCGCATGTGCTTCGTCAACAAGATGGACCGCACCGGCGCCGACTTCTATCGCTGCGTGCAGATGATGATCGACCGCCTGGGCGCGACCCCGCTGGTCTGCCATCTGCCGATCGGCTCCGAAGCCGATTTCGTCGGCATCGTCGATCTGGTGGAAAACCGCGCCATCATCTGGAAGGATGAGAGCCTCGGCGCCGAATTCTACTACGCCGACATTCCGGCCGACCTCGCCGACAAGGCTGCGGAATATCGCGAACAGCTCGTCGAACTCGCCGTCGAATGCGACGACGTCGAGATGGAGAAGTATCTCGAGACCGGCGAAGCGCCCGACGCCGAAACCCTGAAGAAGCTGATCCGCAAGGGCACCATCGGCTTCAAGTTCGTGCCTGTGCTGTGCGGCTCGGCGTTTAAGAACAAGGGCGTGCAGCCCATGCTCGACGCCGTCATCGACTATCTGCCGGGTCCGTTGGACATCCCGAACGTCAGCGGCGTCAAGGTCGATTCCGAAGAGCCCGACGAGCGCGAAACCTCCGACGCCGCGCCGTTCTCCGGTCTGGCGTTCAAGATCATGACCGACCCGTTCGTCGGCTCGCTGACTTTCGTGCGTATCTATTCCGGCACCGTCACCGCCGGCTCGTACGTGCTGAACTCGGTGAAGGGCGAGCGCGAGCGCGTCGGCCGCATGCTGCTGATGCACGCCAACACCCGTGAAGAAATCAAGGAAGCGCACGCCGGCGACATCGTCGCGTTCGCGTCGCTGAAGTCGTGCACCACCGGCGACACGCTGTGCGACACTTCCAAGCCGATCATCCTGGAACGCATGGAGTTCCCGGAGCCGGTCATCGAAGTGGCGGTGGAGCCGAAGTCGAAGGCCGACCAGGAAAAGATGGGCAACGCTTTGGCCCGTCTGGCCCAGGAAGATCCGTCGTTCCGCGTGACGGTCGACCACGAAAGCGGCCAGACGGTCATCAAGGGCATGGGCGAACTGCACCTGGAAATCCTTGTCGACCGCATGAAGCGCGAATTCAAGGTGGAGGCCAACGTCGGCGCGCCGCAGGTGGCGTACCGCGAAACCATCACCAAGGTTGCGGAAGTCGATTACACCCACAAGAAGCAGACCGGCGGTTCGGGTCAGTTCGCCCGCATCAAGCTGGTGTTCACGCCGGTGGAACCGGGTGTTGGCTACTCGTTTGAAAACAAGGTGGTCGGCGGCGCCGTGCCGAAGGAATACGTCCCCGGCGTAGCCAAGGGGCTGGAATCGTCGAAGGACACCGGTGTGATCGCCGGCTTCCCGGTCATCGACTTTAAGGTGGAACTGATCGACGGCGCCTACCACGACGTCGACTCGTCGGTGCTGGCGTTCGAAATCGCCGCGCGCGCCGCCTTTAAGGAAGGCATCGCCAAAGCGAAGCCGGCCCTGCTTGAGCCCATCATGAAGGTCGAGGTGGTGACGCCGGAAGACTACATGGGCGACGTCATCGGCGACTTGAACAGCCGCCGCGGTCAGATTCGCGACATGGACCAGCGCGGCAACGCCCGCGTCCTCACCGCTATGGTTCCGCTGTCGTCGATGTTCGGCTACGTCAACACCCTGCGCTCGATGAGCCAGGGCCGCGCGCAGTACTCGATGGTCTTCGACCACTACGAGACCGTGCCGCAGGCGATCGCCGATGAAGTCAAGGCGAAGATGGCCTAATCCTTAACGCTGAAACGCAAAGTATTTTAGAGAGACGGAGTAAGACAAATGGCGAAGGCCAAATTCGAGCGCAATAAGCCGCACTGCAACATCGGCACCATCGGCCACGTCGACCACGGCAAGACCTCGCTGACCGCCGCGATCACCAAGATCCTGGCCGAAACCGGCG
>CALGOL010000185.1 GCA_937960755.1 uncultured Azospirillum sp. | reverse complement strand
CACGCTGATCCAGCGGGACTTCGCCGCCGCCTTGCGTTTCATCCTGGCGGAAAGCCGCAATTGGCCGCGCCTGCTGTTGTACGGCGCGGGCGCCCATACGAAAAAATTACTGGAAGCCGGCGGCCAAGGGTTGCGGGACCGGGTGGCCGCCATCATCGACCGCGCGGCGCCGGAGGTGGGCGTTTTTTGCGGCGTGGCGACGATCACGCCGGCGCAGGCGGCGGCGAGCGACGACGCCTTGGCGGTGGTGGCGCATCCGGTGGCTGAAGAAGCAATGGCGACGGCGTTGCGCCAAGCCGGCATGGCGGCGGAGCGCATTCTCACCGTTTATGAAAATCCGGCTTACCGCAGCATGGCCCTGGCGCTGGCGGCGCCGATGGCGACGGCGGACGCCGACCGGTTGGCGGGGGTTGCGCGTAACGTGGTGGTGGGCTCGGCGAAATGGGCCATCGCGTCCGACCGTGAACTGGCCGCGGCTTTGCCCCCGGACGTCACGGTGAAAATCCATTTTGATCCGGTGGAGCGTTTCACCGCCAGCCCGGTTTTCCCCACCCTCGACAGCGGTCATTCGCTGGATTTGCTGCGGCTGCTGCTGGAGCGGCTGCAACCCGCCAATATCTATCTGCGGACGTATGTTCAAACCGCGCCGCTGGCCGGTTTGCTGCGGGATTGGCTGCCGAAAGCCCGGTTGATCCAAGAAGTTTACGATTTCGCCGGTCTGCTGGATGAGCGGATGCTGAAGCGCTGGATGGAGTTTTCCGACCAAGCCATCGACACCTCGTTGCTGGCCGAACTGGACACGGCCCGGCGCGGCGATTTGGTGATCTCAAAGCGGCGGGAGATCTTTTGGCCGCCAGGCCTCGGAACGGCGGGCGCCCCCTATCGCCATTATTTCGGCGGCATGCCGCCCGCGTCTCCGTCGCAAGCCCCCCCGCATTCCGCCGCCGACGCGGCGATCCGCATCCTTTACGCCGGCATTTTGCCGCGGCCCGACCAGCAGTCGGCCCACCCCAGCGATTATGATTTTCTGCCGCTTCTCGAACGATTGGCGGCGGACGGGGCCTTTCAGGTCGGGCTTTACAATCAGATGCACGACAGCCCGGATCAGGATCGCTCCTTTCAAAACTACATCGACCGCTATCGAACCGGCCATGTGCGTTATCACCGCCGCGTTCCCTACGATAAGCTGCTGGAGGAGGCGACCAGCTTCCATTTCGGCTGGCTGTGCCGACAGGCCGGCGATGAGCGTATTCCCGACACCCGTTTGGTGTTTGGTCAACGCTTCACCGGCTATGTGTTCGCCGGACTGCCGGTGCTGGTTGATCCGGGATGGGAGGCTATGGCCGAATTGACGACCCGCTTCGGCGCCGGCTTGGTGCTGCCCGAAGCCGCCGATGCTGAAACAGTGGCCGGGCGCATCGCCGGCGCCGACCTTCCCGCCTTGAAGCGCGGCGTCGCGGCCCTACGCGATTATATGACCAAGCATAACATCGACGTGCTGGAGACTATCCGCCAGATTGCGGGATGAAAAAGCGCCGCCGCGGAGATTTTGACGTTTTGCGCCGCGCTTAATAACGCCGCGCAGATGAAATGGCCGGTCAGGTCATTTTATGCGCTGACGGTGACGCTCGGCGCCGCCCGAGCTTCACCGGTTCACCGACGAGTCTGCTCGTCGGTGAACCGGTATAAATGATCAAAATTTCAATTAAGCCGTTGTTAAGCGCTGATATTGAACCATCAAGCATCAGGCGGGATAAGCCGGGGGAGGCGCACCATGAATGTCAATCCAACTTTTGAAAAATCCGTCGACGACGCTCTTAGCCATGTTTTTTACGTTTTATCCTGGGGATATGGCGCGGATCATTGGTTCGCATGGTTCTGCAAAGCGCTGAACGCCAACCCGGAAGTCATGGTTTATCTGGCGAATGAAGGATCGCGCCCGAAATATTTTCCCGAAGAACGCACCCGCGCCCAGCGTCCCGATCTGGTGAAGTTCACCCGCTTCATGGCGGACGTCGGCATGACCTACACCGCCATCGGCGATTGCTATTCCTATCGCCCGACCATGATGCACGCCGCATTGGATTTGTGGAAGGACGTGGTGCCGATGGTCCAGCTCACCCGGCATCCTTACGCTTGGCTGTTTTTCCATGTTCGCTGGCGCTGCACCAACATGCGCATGCTGGGCGGGGAAATGGGGCCGATCGAACATGAATGGAACGCTTGCGACCATGAATTGTTCAAGGAGCGCGGCCTGAAGCCGTACGCCAAGGACGACATTGAAATTTGGTCGACCTATCAGGGCATGCAGAAAATGAACGACGTGCGCGGCGATTGGAAAATGCCGATCCGGCAGATTCCCATCGAAAACATTGTGCATGACCGCGACTTGTTCCGCGAGGTCGTCAGCTATCTCACCCATGGTCGGGTGAGCTATGATGAAAAGCTGTTGGATCTGGTCTATAGCTGGGCTTGGACGCCGTTCCGCGGCGAATCCAAACTGCGGGTCGTGCCGAAAGAACTGCGCGCCGAATGGCCCGACTGGAAGGTCGAAGCCTTCCGCAAGCTGGTGTTGCCGGAATCGCGCGAAGGTTTCCGCAAGTTGGGTTACGAGCTTTAAATGACTGTCAGCGTTTCGTCGGCGAAGGCTGGGGCGGTTGCGGGACAAAGCGACCGCCCGCTTGCTTTGCTGACGCAATTCAAATCCGGGACGTGGCTGACCCGCCGCATCGTCGAAGGCTTGACCGGCATGAGCATGGTTGAGCCCGACTATGGTCACGCGGTCGGTTTGGACCCGGAGGACGCGACCCATATCTTCCACTGTCCGGGGCGTTATTATTCCTGGCACGCCCTGCCAGTTCCCCCAGTGCGGGAAAAGCTACGGGCGATGAACGCGCGGGTCGTTCTGCAAATCCGCAACGTCTATGACATGGCGGTGTCGCAGTACCATCACTACGCCGACGACATCGACCGCGAGTTTCAGCGCGGGGCGGGCCGCGCCGCCTTTTTCGGCTCCGTCACCCGGGACTTCGGCCTTGCCGTCATCGTCGCCGGCTATAATGGCGAAGGTTTTGTTTTGCCGGGGTTCGGCGATTATCTGCGTCAAACGGAACTGATGATCGATTACGCTGAAACCTGTCCTGATTGCCTGTTGCTGAGCTATGAGGACGTGGTGCGCGATCGCGTCGCCGCGATCCGCCGGGTGGCCCGCCATTTGGAAATCGACATCGATGACGATCAGGCGGCGGCGATGGCCCAGGCCTCCAGCTTCAGCGCCATGCGTCGGCAGGGGGAGGCGGCGGGGACGACGTCGCATTTCCGCAAGGGCGGCTTGTTTCGCCATGGGGAGGAGCTGAACCAGCGTCACGCCGCGTTGATGCGGCTGGAGATCGCCCGCTACGCCCCCAACTTGCCGGCCCGCGCCGCGGCGGCGGGCATGGCGCATGTGCTGGAGTTTCATCCTGCTTCCCCCGCGCCGTTTTCTTCGGATGGAGCGGTTCCGTGACCGCTTCCTGTTTCGCTTCGCCGCCGCCTGATCGCTTCGGCATGCCCCGCCTGCCGGGCTTGGCGCGCCGCTGGTTGACGGAGGCGCCGCCGGAAGGACGGTTTTACGTTTATGGCGCCGGCGCCCATACCCAAGGGTTGCTTGACCTGCTGACCGCCGCGCCGGGCGCAACCCTGCTGGGGCTGGTGGACCGCCGCGCCGCGGCGCTGGGCGGCGCTTGTTTCGGCCTGCCGGTGGTTTTCCCCGAAGCCTTGGCGACGCTGGATTTTGATCGCGTCCTGGTGTCCTTTGATCGGGATGAGGAAGAGATGGTCGCCGGGCTGACGGCGGCGGGGGTTCCTCAGAACAAAATTCGCGTTTTATACGCCGACCCGCGGCTGCGGGCCCGTCACGGCGACGCTTGCGCCGCCGCTTTGCTGGCGGCGGCGGGCGTCGTTCCGGCGGCGGAAAATCCGGCGGCGCCGCGTCCGGTGGTTTTGTTGGGTCATGGGGCGCCGACGGTTGATCCGGCGGCGCTGGCCGGCGCGGTTCCCGGCGCTTTGGCGATTATTGTTCAGCCGACCCCGCCGGTGGTTTGGCCCGGACCATCGATCCGTCTGCATGCTTGGGAAGCCGGGGTGATCCCGGCTTTGTTGCGCCGTTTGGGGCCGCGCCCGGTTTATCTCAGCCTGGGGGGACGCTTGACCGAATTGGCGGCGTTCGACGGCTTCGCCGCCGCCTGCCGCCCAACCGTGACGGAGACGCCGCTCCTGGAGATCGTTGGAAGCGGCGTCGTCGATTATTTTCCCGGCCTGCCCGCCGCGCCTCGGTCCTATGACTTGGGTCAGGTGGAGCGGAACCGCTTTGGCGCGGTCCAACGGGACGGCGGCGCGGCTTTGGCGTGGATCACGGATTTTACGGAAACCCCGAACGTCGAAACGGTGGACGAGGCGGCGCGGCGGCGGGAGTTGATCGCGGTTCTGTCCGGTCTTGACGGCGTCAGTCTTGACGTCATTCGTCCGGCGGCGCTGGACCCGGCGTGCGAGCGCGCGCCGCCCTTCGCCCGGCTCGACCTGGGCGGGCGGGTGCGCGACATGGCCATGACCGCCAATGCGGCGCGCCGGCTGGCGCGGCTGTTTGACGCCGGGATCATTCCACCTCCCTCAGACGACGATCCCGCCGCTGCTCGGCTCGTCACCCACGCTTTCGCCTTGCTGGTGGAGGCCGGCTTGCCGCTGATCGTGTCGGCGCGGTGGTCAGCCATGGCGGCGCTGACGGCGGCCCATGACGCCGGGGCGGTGGTGGAGGAATGGCGCGGCGAAACGTTGCGCCCGCTGTTCGCCGCCGCCGCCCTCGACGA
>CALGOL010000184.1 GCA_937960755.1 uncultured Azospirillum sp. | reverse complement strand
GCCCGCCCCGATCACCACCGCCGGGCCGGCGTCGGCCCGCCAGTCGGGGGCGCCATGGCGCAGGTTTTCCATGAAGCCGAAACCGTCGGTATTGCCGCCCCACAGCCGCCCATCCGGCAGCACCACCACGGTGTTGACCGCGCCCATGCGGCGCGCCGTGTCGTCCAACTCGTCCATGGCGGCGAAAGCGGCTTCCTTATGCGGCAAGGTGACATTGCAACCGGCGAAGCCCAGTGCTGATAAGGCGCGCAACGCCTCGCCGATGCGGTCTGGCGGAACCGCCATCGGCACATAAGCGCCATCGACCCCGTATTGCGCCAGCCAATGGCCGTGCAGCCGCGGCGAGCGCGAATGCCCGACCGGCCAACCCATCACCCCCGCGACGCGACCTTTCGCCGTCAAACTCATGACGTCACCACTCCATGTTCCCGTAAAAAGCCGAGCAGCGGCAGCAGCGGCAGGCCGAGCACGGTGAAATAATCGCCCTCAACGCGGCTAAACAGTTGAGAACCAATGGACTCGAGATGATAGCCGCCGACGGCTGACAACACCGCCTCGCCAGCCGTTTCCAGATACCACGTAAGGAAAGCGTCGCTGAACGGCCGCACCGTCAACCGCGCCCGCTCCACGGTATGCCACAGCCGCTCGCCATCCTTCACAACCACGACGGCGCTAATCAGCTCATGCCGCCGGCCGCGCAGCTTCAGCAGTTGCGCCCGCAGGCCCGCCGCCGTCGCCGGCTTCTCCAGCCATTCGCCGTCCAGGTCGAGCATCTGATCGGCCCCGATCACCAGAGCGCCAGGAAATTTGCGCGACGCCCGCTCGGCCTTCATCCACGCCAGAGTGACGGCGGTCGCCGCCGCGTCCATGCCTTCAGCGCGGCACGATTCCCGCACCGCTTCCTCGTCCACCGCTACCGGCTGGGTTTGCACCGTCACCCCGGCGTCGCGCAGCATCTTGGCCCGCGCTGCGGACCCGGAGGCGAGAACAACCGCGCTCAACGTCCGCCCCCTGAACCGGGAACTTGCCGGCGGGTCAGCAACATGACGATTTCCGCCGCGGTCTCCTCAATGGAGCGCCGGGTGACGTCGATCACCGGCCAGCCCTTGCGACTGTAGAGCCGCCGCGCCTCCACCACCTCTTGCTTGACCAGATCGGGGTCGACGTAGTCGCTGCCCTCTCCCTGGTTCAGCAGGCGCAGCCGGTTGCGGCGGATCTGGATCAGCCGATCCGGGTCTTTGGTCAGGCCGATAATCAGCGGACGGGACACCTGCTCCAGCTCAGGCGGCAGCGGACAGCCCGGCACGATCGGCACGTTCGCCGCCTTGATGCCGCGGTTGGCGAGATAGACGCAGGTCGGCGTCTTGGAGGTGCGCGACACGCCGAGCAGGATGACGTCGGCTTCGTGCAGATCCCACGACGATTGGCCGTCGTCATGCGCCAGGGTGTATTCCATCGCCGCCATGCGGCCGAAATACTCGGCGTCGAGCGCATGCTGCTTGCCGGGCTGGCTTTGCGACTCCCGGCCAAGATAGGCCGCCAGCGCGTTAATCAGCGGGTCGAGCACCGGAATGCACGGCACCTGCTGTTCGCGACAGAACTCCTGTAAGCGTCGACGCAAGGCCGCGTCCACCAGCGTGAACATCACCAATCCCGGATTAGCTTCAATCCCCTCCAGCACCAGATCAAGCTGGTGCGAGGTGCGGACGAGGTTCCAGAAATGCTCGATGGGGCGCACCTGATCGAACTGGATGACGCAGGCCCGCGCCACGCTGTTGATGGTCTCGCCGGTGGCGTCGGACACCAAATGTAGATGGAATTCTTTCATTTATCCCCAGATGTCCTTGGATAACCTGTGGAGGGAAGGTGGATGAAACGCGACCCGCCGTTTTTCCACCCCTTGTCATGGAAACCGCCCCGCGGGCGGCGCCCCTGTGCGCGAAACGCCGCGCATGCGGCGGAAAAGCGGGCGCCGCGGCGCCAAAACGCCGTTTTTCCCCATTTTCCACAGATCAAAAAGCTTAGCATTTCCGCGGTTCATCGGGAAAGCTCCGCCGTTCAGTCCACAGCCGTGGCCGCGGTGGATAACACCCGAGTCCATTTGTGCATGAATATGGGAATAAGGCGCATCCCCGATATCCACAGGGCCCCACTACCCCTTCCTCTTTTCTTTCAAATATAAAACGTTTAGTGAATGGGGTGCGTTCCGACGTCAATGCAGGTGATCCGATCATGTCCGCCGCCGCCCCGACTAAGCCCTTTCTCGCAGCCCTTAACGGCGTCGCCGCCGAACGGCCGCCGTTCTGGCTGATGCGTCAGGCCGGCCGCTATCTGCCCGAGTATCGCGAGCTGCGCGCCAAGGCCGGCGGTTTTCTCGACATGTGCTACAATCCGGATTTCGCCGTCGAGGTGACCTTGCAGCCGTTGCGGCGCTACGGCATGGACGCCGCCATTCTGTTTTCCGACATCCTGGTGACGCCTCACGCCATGGGCCAGCCCTTGACCTTCACCGAAGGCGAAGGCCCGAAGCTGGAGCCGGTGCGCAGCGTCGATGATCTGAAGCGGTTGTCGCTAGACAAGCTGCATGATCGGCTGGGACCAGTTTATGAGACGGTCAACCGGCTGTCGGCGGCGATCCCCAAGACCACCGCGCTGATCGGCTTCGCCGGTTCGCCGTGGACCATCGCCTGCTACATGGTGGAAGGCGGCGGCTCAAAAGAGTTCATCCACGTCAAGCGCTGGGCCTACGGCGATCCGACCGGTTTTCAAAAGCTGATCGATCTGATCGTCGAAGCGACGATCTCGTACTTGCTGAAGCAGGCTGAAGCCGGGGCGGAAGCGCTGCAATTGTTCGATTCCTGGGCTGGCGTGCTGCCGGCGGGGGAGTTCCGTCGCTGGGTGATCGCGCCGACGCGGCGCATCGTCGACGCGGTCAAGGCGGTTCACCCCAACCTGCCGATCATCGGTTTTCCCCGCGGCGCGGGGTTCTGTTACCAGGATTATGTGCAAGATTCCGGCGTCGACGCGGTCGGCCTCGACACGACGGTGCCGGTCGCTTGGGCGGCGGAGCATTTGCAGCCGCTCAAGCCGGTGCAGGGCAACCTCGATCCGATCCATTTGGTCGCAGGCGGGGGAGCCATGCGCGCCGCGGCGGGGGAAATCATGCGCGCTTTCGCCGGGCGGCCCTATATCTTCAATCTCGGCCATGGCGTCGTGCCGTCGACGCCGCCAGAACACGTCGCACAGCTCGCCGCGTTGATCCGGGGGGAGTGAAGCGACGTATCGTCGGCTGACCCACGCTCACAACCCCGCGGAGCCATGATGACGTCTCTCGCCGCAGCAAATCCTCGCCGCGTCGCCGTCGTGCTGTTCAACCTGGGCGGCCCGGACCGGCCGGAAGCGGTGCGGCCGTTCCTGTTCAATCTGTTCAATGATCCGGCGATCATTCAGGTTCCCAACCCGTTCCGCACGCTGCTCGCGCATCTGATCTCGTGGCGGCGGTCCAAGCCGGCAGGGGAGATTTACGCCCACCTCGGCGGCGGTTCCCCGTTGCTGCCTAACACCCAAGCCCAAGCCCAAGCGTTGGAGGCGGCGTTGCAGGGCGAAGGGCGGCAGGTGCGCTGCTTCATCGCCATGCGCTATTGGCATCCGATGAGTTTTGAAGCGGCGACGCAGGTCAAAGAATTCCGCCCCGATTTGGTGGTGCTGCTGCCGCTCTACCCGCAGTATTCCAGCACGACGACCGGTTCGTCGGTGAAGGCGTGGCATGAAGCGGCCAAGGCGGTCGGTCTCGCCGTTCCCACCCGCATGGCGCTGAGCTATCCCGATGACGAAGGGTTCATCGCCGCGCAAGCCGAACTGATCCGCAAGGCGTATGACGAGGCGTGCGCTTTCGGCAAGCCGCGGGTGCTGATGTCGGCGCACGGTCTGCCGAAAAAAATTATCGCCGGCGGCGACCCCTATCAGTGGCAGTGCGAGCAGACCGCCGCTTCGATCGCTGAAGCGCTGAATATCGACGGGCTGGATTGGGTCAATTGCTATCAAAGCCGGGTCGGCCCGTTGGAATGGATCGGCCCGTCCACCGACGATGAAATCCGTCGCGCTGCGGCCGATAAAGTGCCGCTGGTCGTGGCTCCCATCGCTTTCGTGTCGGATCATTCCGAAACGCTGGTGGAAATTGAGATCGAGTATCGCCATTTGGCGAAAGAGGCGGGCGTGCCGGCCTTTTTCCGCGTGCCGGCGGTCGGAACTCACCCAGATTTTATCGCCGGCCTAGCCCAGCGGGTCGACGGGATGATCGAACAGCGCGACCGCCGCGCCCCCGCCGGGCAGATCGAACAGGGCTGTTCCGGCAATAAAGGCGCTTGCTCGTCCTGCGGCTAAACGGGAAATTTCCGATGTCTTACGAATGGGTCAAAGCGCTGCATGTCGTCAGCGTGATGTCATGGATGGCCGGCTTGCTCTATCTGCCGAGGCTGTTCGTCTATCACTGCGGCGTCGCTGCGGGCTCCGAGACGTCGGAGACGTTTAAGGTGATGGAGCGGCGCTTGCTGCGCGCCATCATGAACCCGGCGATGATCGCCTCTTACGTATTCGGCGTCTGGATGCTGGTGTTGACGCCGGAATGGCTAAGCCAACCGTGGATGCACGCCAAGCTGACCGCCATCGCCGGCATGACGGTGATGCACATGCTGATGAGCCGTTGGCGGCGCGAATTCGCCGAGGACCGCAACACCCATTCCCATCGCTTCTATCGCGGGATGAATGAGATCCCGACAGTGTTGATGGTTGTCATCGTGATATTGGTTATCGTCAAACCATTTTGATGATATAAAATTTCATTTCGATCAAGAAACATCGTCGTTGTTTCCCGTGAAACCCCCATATTTTGGCGAAATCCGTTTGACGGCGCGCGTCGCCTGGGTTATGCAGAGAAAAAGCGGAAGCAATTGGTTTCGATTCCGCTCCTTAGCGCCGCCCTGGCGCCTCGCGGTTATACCCTCGACCGTCTGGCGCTTGGCCTTTGACAGGCGCGTCTCCGGCGACGGACCTCTCCCCCTGCTGACGCGCCAGCCTGCATATTCTACCCACCTGATAGACGATTTGGGCCTTCACCCGCGCCCGGTCGGATTCGCCAAAGCATAGGCAACCCATGCATCTCCAAGAGCTGAAGTGCAAGTCACCGGCTGAACTCCTGGCCTTCGCCGAAGAACTCCAGATCGAAAACGCCAGCGCTCTGCGCAAGCAGGACATGATGTTTGCGATCTTGAAGCAGTTAGCGGAAAACGACGTGCCGATCTACGGCGACGGCGTGCTGGAAGTGCTTCAGGACGGTTTCGGTTTCTTGCGCTCGCCTGACGCCAATTATCTTGCGGGTCCCGACGATATTTACGTCAGCCCCAGCCAGGTGCGCCGCTTCGGTTTGCGCACCGGCGACACGGTGGAAGGGCAGATCCGCGCGCCCAAGGATGGCGAGCGTTACTTCGCCCTGCTCAAGGTCAACACCATCAACTACGACGCGCCGGAAAAGGTTCGTCATCGCATCAACTTCGACAACCTGACGCCGCTCTACCCGGAAGAGCGCTTGCGGATGGAAGTCGAAGACCCCACCAAGAAGAATTTCACCGGCCGGATCATGGATCTGGTGGCGCCGCTGGGCAAAGGCCAGCGCGCGCTGGTGGTGGCCCCGCCGCGCACCGGCAAGACGGTGATGTTGCAGAACATCGCCCATTCCATCGCCACCAATCATCCCGAAGTTTACTTGATCGTGCTGCTGATCGACGAGCGGCCGGAAGAAGTCACCGACATGGCGCGCTCGGTGCGCGGCGAAGTGGTTTCCTCCACCTTCGACGAGCCGGCGACCCGTCACGTGCAGGTCGCCGAAATGGTGATCGAAAAGGCCAAGCGCCTCGTCGAGCATAAGCGCGACGTGGTGATCCTGCTGGACTCCATCACCCGTCTGGCGCGCGCCTATAACACCGTGGTGCCGTCGTCGGGCAAGGTGCTGACCGGCGGCGTCGACGCCAACGCGCTGCAACGGCCCAAGCGCTTCTTCGGCGCCGCGCGCAATATCGAAGAAGGCGGCTCGCTGACCATCATCGCCACGGCGCTGGTGGACACCGGCAGCCGCATGGATGAAGTGATCTTCGAAGAGTTCAAGGGCACCGGCAACTCCGAACTGATCCTGGATCGCAAGCTGTCCGACAAGCGCACCTTCCCGGCCATCGACATCTCCAAGTCGGGCACCCGCAAGGAAGAATTGCTGGTGGATCGCGGCACCATGTCGAAGATGTGGATCCTGCGCCGCATCTTGATGCCGATGGGCGTCACCGACGCGGTGGACTTCCTGTTGGACAAGCTGCGCCACACCAAGAGCAATTCGGAATTCTTCGACTCGATGAACCAGTAAGTTCGCCTTGCGTCTGCCGCCTTTCGCCGCCCTGCGGGCGTTTGAAGCCGTATCCCGCTGCGGCAGCATCCGCCGCGCGGCGGAAGAGCTGGGGGTCGACCATGCCGCCGTCAGCCGGCAGGTGCGGCAGCTGCAGGATTGGTTGGGAACGCCCTTGGCGCGCACGTCGCCCAAGGGCGTTTTTCTGACGCCGGCCGGCGCCGATTACGCCGCGGTGCTGTCGAAAGCATTTTCGGACATGGCGCAGGCGACGGCGCGGCTGGGGCGCAACCGCGCCGCCGACACGCTGACGCTATGGTGTTTGCCCGGCTTCGCCCTGCGCTGGCTGACGCCGCGCCTCGCCGACTTCACCCGCGCTTGGCCGGAAATTGAGATCATCGTTCGCCCCGGCGACCGTCGCCCCGACCTGTTGGGGTTGGAGGCGGATTGTGAAATCCACTACGGCGAAATCACTGATCCCGGCGTGCGTCAAGCGGTGCTGGCGACGCCGCGGGTATTTCCCGTCGCCTCGCCGTTCTGGCTGGCGCAACGGCCGGAATTCGCCGAAGTCGCGGCGCTGCCCCGCGCGCCGCTGATTCATGAAGAAAGCGACGCGCAATGGCGGCTGTGGTTTGGCAGAGCCGGCGTCGCCTTTGTTGACGGCGTCGGCTCCAGCGGATTGAAAGGGCCGCGGCTGTGGCATGCCCACCTCGCCATTGAAGCCGCCAAGCTGGGGCAAGGCGTCGCCTTGGCGAATGATCTGCTTGTTTCACGTGAACTGGCGGCCGGCGAGCTGATCGAGATCGGCGCGACCAAAGTCGCGTTGCAGCCTTATGTGCTGGCGGCGCGCGCGGAGCGCTGGAGCGAACCGGCGCTGACCCGCTTTCGCCGTTGGCTGATGGCGCAAATGAAAAGCGACGGAGCGGCTGGGCGATAATACCGCCGCGCGGACTTTACCGGCTCAGCCTATTCCGCGGCGTGAACCTGCGGCGGCTGGGCTGGGCGGGACTGGTTGCGGCCGGCGGCCTTGGCGGCGTAGAGCGCATGATCGGCGGCGTCGATCAGCTCATCCGGTGAGCTTGGCCACCCGGACGCCCAATCCGCCGTCGCCACGCCAAGGCTAAGCGTCACCACCCCCGCGGTGGCGGATCGACCGTGGGGCGTCGCCGCCTCCACCACCGCGCGGCGGATGTTTTCCGCCACCGCCATCGCGCCGGCCGCGTCGGTTTCGGGCAGCAGCATGACGAATTCTTCGCCGCCGTAGCGCGCCGCCACGTAGCCCGAGATCGGAAGAGCGTCGTGTAGGGAAAGAGTGTAGATCTCGGTGGTCG
>CALGOL010000183.1 GCA_937960755.1 uncultured Azospirillum sp. | reverse complement strand
CGCCGCAGCGGCCGCCGCCGGTTTGGCCGGCGTGAAAACGGCGGACGCCGCCCCCGCCCCCGCCGCTATGCCGGCCCCAGCCGTGCAATCCGCCCCGGCCAAGCGCAAGCTGAACATTCTGTTCGTTTTTTCCGATCAGGAGCGCTACCGCGCCAAATGGCCGGACGGCCTGACCCTGCCCGGTCACGGCAAGTTGCGGGAAAAGGGCGTGTCCTTCCACGCTCACTATTGCCCGGCGACCATGTGCACCTCGTCGCGCAGCGTTATCATGACCGGGCTCACCACCCCCAACAACGGCATGTTTGAAAACAGCGACGTGCCGTGGATCAAGGGCCTGCCGCCCAACGTGCAGACCATCGGCCATATGATGCGCAAGGCCGGCTATTATTCCGCCTATAAGGGCAAATGGCACCTCAGCCGGGAATTCAACAAGGCCGACCCGGATCGGATGTTCACCAGCGAAATGGACAAGCTGGGCTTTTCCGACTTTTACGGTCCCGGCGACATCATCGGCCACACGCTGGGCGGCTATGAGTTCGACCATCTGATTTCCGGCAGCGCCGTCACTTGGCTGCGCCGCAACGGCCGCCCGCTGTCGGACGACGGCAAGCCGTGGTGCTTGTTCGTCAGCTTGGTCAACCCGCACGACATCATGTATTTCAACACCGACCTGCCCGGTCAGAACGTGCAGGACAATTCCAATTTGATGATGCACGCGGCGCGCAAGCCGCCGCATCCGCATTACAATGCGACTTGGAACGAGCCGCTGCCGGCCAACCTCTACGAACCGCTGGACGCGCCGGGTCGCCCCAAGGCGCACGGCGAGTTCATGAAGGCGTGGGGACATGTGCTGGGAACCATTCCGCCGGAAGACGACCGCTGGCGGCGCTTCGCCGACTACTACGTCAACTGCATCCGCAGCGTCGACATGCAGGTCGCCCGCATCATGCAGGAACTGGAAGACCTGGGGCTGGCTGACGACACCATCATCCTCTACACCTCCGATCATGGCGAAATGGCCGGCGCCCACGGCCTGCGCGGCAAGGGGCCGTTCGCGTACGAAGAAACCATTCACCTGCCGTTCTACATGGTTCACCCCGACGTCAAGGGCGGCCAAAACTGTCAGGCGCTGACGTCCCACATCGACTTCGCGCCGACGATCTTGTCGATGGCCGGCGTGGCGCCCGGCGCGGTGGAGGAGTTGGCCGGCGGCATGAAGTTGCCCGGCAAGGATTTGACCGGCCTGCTGACCAACCCCGGCGCCGCCGGCAAGCACGCGGCGCGGGATTCCATCCTGTTCACCTATAGCGGACTGGCGCTGAACGATGCGAGCGTGATCGAACGCAACGCCCAAGCCAAGGCCGCCGGCAAGAACGTCATGGTGGAATTGGCGCGTCAACGCTACTTGCCCAACCTGAAAAACCGCGGCAGCCTGCGCACGGTGTTCGACGGCCGCTACAAGTATTCCCGCTATTTCGCCCCGGTGGAGCATAATACGCCGACCACCCTTGAACAGATCTACAAGTTCAACGACGTCGAACTGTTCGACCTGGAAAAGGACCCCGGCGAAAACAACAACCTGGGCCGCGACAGCGCCGCCAACAAAGACTTGATTTTGGCGATGAACGCCAAGCTCAACAAAATCATCGAACAGGAAATCGGCGTCGACGACGGGCGCGAGCTGCCGAACATCCCGCTCGTCAACTGGGCGATTGATCGGGTCGATATGTAATTTTTCCAACTATTCCGCGCCCAAAGAACAAAAAAGCACGCCACAGGAGCGAATAATGAAGGCTAACGTTTTGAAGTCGAAGCCGCTCTCGGCCCTCGCCGCCGGCGTCTTGGCGCTGGGCCTCGGCGGCGCCGGCGCCCAGGCCGAAGAAGTGGGCGGCGCCGTGGCGCTTTACGGCTGGCTGCCCAGCATGCGGGGCGAAACCCCCTTTAATTTGGCCGGGCGCACGGTGGAAACCGAGATGAGCGCCAATGATCTGCTGGAATCCCTGCAATTCGGCGTGATGGCGGCGGGCGAGATTCATTACGGCCGAGTCTCGTTCTTGGGCGATCTGATTTACGCCAGCCTCGCCAATGACGGGACGATTCCCGTCGCCCCGGCATGGACCACCGACGTCAAAACTAAAATGCTGATGACCACCTTCGGCGTCGGCTATGCCGCCTACGCCGAAAAGGGCTATCTGGTCCAGCCCTACGCCGGCCTGCGTTACGTCATGGTGGACACCGACGTGAAGCTGAAGAACGCCAACCTGCCGGCAGGGTCGGTGGGCGGCGACGTCGACACCCATTGGTGGGACCCGGTGGTCGGCGTGCGCGGTCGCGTTCCGCTGAATGACAAATGGACGCTGGGCGGGATCGCCGAACTGGGCGGCTTCGGCGCCGGCTCCGACGTCACTTGGCAACTGTACGCCGGGGCGGAATACGCTATTTCCGAGCGTTTCACCACCAATGTCGGCTACCGTTACCTCGGCGTCCGTTATTCGGTCGGGCCTGCCGATCTCAAGCTGGACATGTACGGGCCGCTGTTGGGCATGACCTATCGCTTCTAATCCACCGCCTTGCACATCGGTCGCCGCCGACCGGGGAGACGCTCATGTTGAAACTGTCGCGTAGAAACCTGCTGGCGGCGCTGATCGCGACCGCGCTGTCGCTAACCGCCGCCCCCGTCGTCAAGGCGGCGGACAGCTTGGAGTCCAAGGCCGCCGCGGCGCTGAAAAAGCTCTATCGCGGCAACGCCAACGCCAAGGCGTTGGGCGACAAGGCTATCGCCGTCATGGTGTTCCCCGAAGTGGTCAAGGCCGGTCTGGTGATCGGCGGGCAAAGCGGCGACGGCGTGCTGATGAAAAAAGGCAAGCCGGTGGCGCGCTACAAGCTGACTTCCGCTTCTTACGGGCTGCAAGCCGGGGTGCAAACCTACGGCTACGCCATGTTCTTCATGTCGGAAAGCGGCTTGCAGCACCTTGACCGCACCAGCGGCTGGGAGGTCGGCGTCGGCCCCAGCGTCGTGGTGGTCGATAAGGGCTTCGGCAAGGTGACCTCCAGCACCACGTTGCATGACGACGTCTACGCCGTCATCTTCGACCAGTCGGGGGTTATGGCGGGTCTGGGCCTGCAAGGCTCTAAGATATCGCGGGTGTCGGGGGAGTAACGCCGGCGGCCGTCAGTGACGAAAACTATTCTCCGTCACCCCGGCGTAGGCCGGGGTCCAGGGCGACTCTGAAAATTTCCTGAAACGTTCTGGATTCCGGCCTTCGCCGGAATGACGATTGTAACGCTCATGTCGGTTGGCGTGACTAATATTTCTGCAACTTCTTCTCCTCCCCATTCGTGAAAGGTGTTTCGCCATGGCGTCTTGTTTCGCCAAACAGTTTCTTGCGTCCGCAGTCCTTGCGGTCGGCCTGACCGCCGCCGGCGCCGTCGCCGCGGCTGACGCCCCCACCACTTTCCGCGTCAGCGAAACCGTGCGCACCCGCGCCGACGTCGCTTCCGTCGATCACGCCGAACGCAAAGTGACGCTGAAGTTGCCGGACGGCGCACCGCGCTCGTTCCGCGCCGGGCCGGAGGTGAAGAACTTCGATCAGGTGAAGGCCGGCGATGTGGTGGACGTGCTGCATAGCATGGTCGGCGAGCTGGAACTGAAGCGCCCGACCTCCGACACCCCCGACTTTTTGATGGAGGACGTGTCGGAAACCGCCCCGGCGGGCTGGAAGCCGGCGGGCTTTGCGGCGATCAAGACCTCAGCCATCGTAAAGATCACCACCATCAAGCCGGAAACCGGCGAAGTGGCGTTCGTCGGCCCGCTGGGCAACGTCTTTCAGGTGACGGTGGACGATCAGGGCTTCCGCAAGACCATGCAGGACTTTAAGCCCGGCGATCTGGCGCAGGCGAGCTATGTCGAGGCGCTGTCCATCGTCGTGGCGCCGAAGCCTTAAACCAAGCAGCCGCCCCGCCCCAGCGCCGACCGAGGATCAATTGATGAAGCGATTTAATTGGCCGATCTGGTCGGCGCTGGGCGCGTCCTTGCTGCTGGCGTCGCCCATTTTGGCGGCCGAACCGGCGGCGAAAACCGCAGGAACGGCCAAAACCCCCGCCAAACCCGCCGCTAAAATCGACGCGCAAGCAAAGACGGCACTGTCGCGCATGGCCGAAACCCTGGCGAAAGCCGACAATATCAGCGTCGTCATCAGCGGCTCTTACGACGTCGTGCAAGCCGACGGCCGCAAGGTTCAGTTCAGCGAGCGCCGCACCATGCGCTTGGACCGCCCCGGCTATCTGCGGGTGGAGGCCCAAGAAAGCGGCGGACGCAAGACGGTGACCGCTTTCGACGGCACGGCGGCGACGCTGCTTGACGTAAAGGAAAACGTCTATGGTCAGGCCGACCTGAAGGGCTCGACCGACGACGCCTTGCGCTATCTGGTGCAGACGCTGGGGGTGCGGTTGCCGCTCGCCATGCTGTTCACCACCACGCTGCCGGCGGAATTGAATCAGCGCCTCACCGCGCTGGACTACGTCGAACGCGACGACCTGAGCGGCGCCGACCATCTGGCCGGACGGATGACCGACGTGGACTTCGAAATTTGGACCACGGCGGAAGGCCCGGCGTTGCCGCAGCGCCTGACCATCACTTACCGCACCGCCACAGGCCAGCCGCAGTACCGAGCGGCGTTTTCCGACTGGTCGCTCAACGCCGCCAATATGCCGAAACCAGATCTCGACCTGCCCGCCGACGCCGAGCGCATTCCGTTTCTCGCCCGCAGCGCCGCTGAAACCAAGAAATCAAAGGGAGCGGCGAAATGAGCAGGCTTCGTTTCTTTTCCCGCGGCGGATTGGCGCTGCTCGCCGCGCTGTCGCTGGTCATGGCCCCGCTGATGGAGGCACCTGATCCTGCCCGCTGTCGCCGAGTACCTGCGTCGCCGATCCGATACGGCG
>CALGOL010000182.1 GCA_937960755.1 uncultured Azospirillum sp. | reverse complement strand
GCGTCGGCGTGGAACAGCGCGCCGGCCCGCTTGGCGAGGTCGGCGCAGGCGGCGGCGGGCTGCAACACCCCGGTTTCATTATTGGCGACCATCACCGACACCAGGGCGGTGCGGCCGTCGATCAACTCTTCCGCCGCGCCGATGTCGGTTACGCCGTCGCGCCCGACCGGAATCAGCGCCGCTTCCCAACCCTGGCGGATCAAATCCTCCACCAGCAAGAGGGTGGAAGGATGCTCGATGGCGGAAACCACCACCCGGCGGCGTTCGGGCGACTGGTCGGCGACGCGCCGCAAGCTCCCAAGGATCGCCAGATGATTGGCCTCGGTGGCGCTGGCGGTGAAGACGACTTCCTGCGCCTTCGCCCCGACCAGCGCCGCCACCCGCGCCCGCGCTTCGCTCACCGCTTCCTTGGCGCGCATGCCGGGGCCGTGCGCCGACGACGGGTTGGCGAAGCCGTCGGTCAGGAACGGCAGCATCGCCTCCAGGGCTTCGGCGGCGAGCGGCGTCGTGGCGTTGCAGTCGAGGTAGGCCATCGGCGGCGCGCCTTATTCCAGCACGCCGGGAACGCCGCGCTTCGGGCCGCCCGCCGGGGTCAATTCCTCTTCAAAACAGCCGACCATGACGCCGCCGGGAAACTCCACCAGATAGACCGGGGCGTTGACTTCCGGCGCATGGCCGACGCGGGCGATGACGCCGGGCGTGCCTTTGGGGACGAGGAGGGCGCCTTCCGGCGCGCCGGGGTGGCTGCCGTCGTTAATCAGATCGACCGCGGCGGCGGTGCGTTCGCCCCAGCCGTATAACGGTTCGCGCGGCGGGGAAAAGGCGGACGGCTTCTTGTCGTCGCCGGCTTCGGCGACTTCGGGATCGGTCTCGGCGGCGAGAGCTTCGGTCATGACGCAACGTCCTCAAGCAAGGGGGTGAAAGGGGCGGAGAGAACGGGCTTAACGCGGGTCGTTCTGCGGGTCGTTCAACGTGCAGTCCAGCAGTTCCATTTCGTGGGCGCGCATGCCGACGATGACGCCCTTTTCATAGAAATCGACGCCGTAGATGTAGAACATCTGCAAATAGGTGCCGATCGACTTGATATAGCCGACGTCGCCCGGCGCGATCAGCGTGGCGCCGGAAGGCTTGCCGGGATAAGTGCCGTCGTTGCGGATTTCCTTCAGCGACGCGATTTTGTCGCCTTCCTCAAACAACGGCTGCCCGACGATTTCGACGATTTCTTCGCGGATTTTTCGCCGCGGCGCGCCGGTGGCGGGGGAGTTGTCGCGCAACTGGATCGGTTCGGACATAAGGCGCGTCTCCTGTCGGTTTTAAGGCGGGTGTCAGTCGAAAAACGGGGCGGGAGCCATGGCGGGATTAGCCTTGCGCTGCTCGGCGATTTCCCGCACGTCGTCTACCGGGTCCTTCAAAAACAAATCCAATCGGTCGGCGGAAATCCGCCCGGCGACGATGAAGCGAACGCACCAGTCCTCATCCTTCGCCATCATCTCCAGCTTTTCCGGCGGCAGCCGTTCCGCCACCTCCATCCGAACGCGGGCGTCTTCATCCCAAACCATCTTGACCAGCCATTCGACGCCGATGCGCTTGGCGACTTCATGGCGAATGTCCGGGTCCTCGTCGCCCATCATCGCCGGCAGCATGCCCAGGGGAACCCGCCGGGCCACCCGCAACCGCACGCCGTAATCTTCATCCCGCATCATCGGCGCCAGATCGGCGTCTTCCAGCCGCAACGCGGCGGCGATGCGCACTTCGCGGTGCGGATCGTCCCGCAGCTTCAGCATCTGGCGCACCGGCAGCCGGCGGGCCGCCACCGCGCGCACGGTTTCATCCGGGTCGTTGACCAGCCGCGGCAGCGAGAAGATCGGCGCCTGCACCGCGGCGTTAGCCCGCACTTCAAAGTACGGGTGGTCGAGATATCCCGCCGCCAGTTGCGGGTTCCAGCGAAAGAAGCGCTGCACCCGCTTGGCGTAGCGATCATGCACGCACGCCTTCAACGGCTCGCACTTGCCGGCGGCCAGCAAATCTTGATGGTCGCAAACCCCACAGTCCACCGGCTGGCCGGTCCAGTCCAGGGCTTCGATGATGTCGCCGGCGTCCTCAACTTCCGTCATGCCGGCCCCCGTCACGCCGTCGCTTCGCACAAGGACGGCGCCGGCTTGGCGGCGTTGGCGAGCAGCGCGCTCTTGTCGGCGCTGTCGTCCTCATCGTCCTCGTCGCGGCCGGCCTTGGCCGCCACCGCCAGCAGCCGGCGGGCGCCGAAGCGGTCCTTTGGATCAAGCTCCGCCACTTTGCCCAAAGTCTGCCGGGCGTCGTCCATGTCGCCCAGCCGCAGCAGCAGGTAGCCGCGGGCGGTCAGCGAAAACAGCAAGAAGCGCGGCGCCGGTTCGATCTCGGCGAAGGCGGCGTCGGTTTCGTCCAGCGTGCGCCAGTCGCGGTTATGCAGGTGCAGCGCCTTCAGCGCGTGGACGATCATCCGTTCGGCGTAACCCAGGGCCGCCGTCAGGTTGTGCTTGTAGAAATGAAACTTGTAGAAGCCCAGGTCCACCGCGCGGTGGTTGGGCGCGAGCTCCGCGGCTTGCGCCAGAAAACCTTCCGCGGCGACGTCGTCGGCGTAATTGGCGGCGGCCAGATGCAACAGCCGCTCGGCGTCCGGGGAAAGGTCGCCGCCGTAGTAGCGGCGCGACAACCAGCTTTCATCCACCTCGGCAAGCATTGCGGTCCTCGCTCGTCAAGTGGGGCGGCGGGAAGGCCGAGCGGATCGGGCCGGCCCCGCGTCCGCTTCCTTTTCGCCGCGAAACGAAAAGAGGAAGCGCGACGCGAAACCGAACGACCGGATCAGGCCGGGACGCAGCAATCGGCCGGGCAAACCGCGGCGCACTGCTGGCTGTCGAAGCTGCCTTCGCATTCAGTGCACTTGGTCGGGTCGATGACGTAGGTGCCCTTCTTGAAATTGATGGCGTTGCTGGGGCATTCGGCCTCGCAGGCGCCGCAGGCGGTGCAATCGGAAGCGACGATCTTGTAAGCCATAACGGATCTCTCCTTAACTGTATGGCGTGGGGGGAAAGGTTTATTGTTGTTAACGCCCGCCGGTCAGGCGGAGCGGGCCAAGGGTTCGCGCGGGCGGATGACCGCGTCCATGCCGGCGCGCGACGTCACGGAACCCTGCGCCAGCCGTTCGGCGTAGTCTTTGAAATAAGTCAATGCCGACTCTTCGATGTATTCGAAGGCGAAAGAATCGACGGGGTCGATGCCGGCGTCGGTCAGCGACTTCTTCGGGCAGCCGCCGATTTTGGCGACGAACACCGCGGCGCAGTCGGCGATGGCGGCGATGACGTTCTCCAGCGCGTCTTCGTCGCCGTCGCCGCCCTGGCAGTATTCTTCAACCCGGCGATGACCAACGAACTTGGCGCCTTTCGGCCCGACTTCGTAGACCTGGAATTCGCGGGCGTGGCCGAAGTGTTCGTTGATGCGCTCGCCGCCCTTGGTGGCCACCGCCACCAGGATCGGCGCGACTTCGGCGCCCAAAGTCTCCACCACGTCGGCGCGGGCGGCCTCCTTGGCGGCATGGCGCTGGGCGCGCTCCAGCTCGACATGCTCGCGGTATTCGCGGCGCTTGGAGTCGTCGTAGCCGTCGAGGTTCATCGCTTCGATCTTGTCGATGGTGAACTCGTCGCCGCGGTCTTCGCCGAGCAGGCCCACCGCGTCGGCGCGGCATTGGCGGCAGTGGCGCATCAGCTTGGCGCCGCCTTCGCACTCGTCCTGCAACGCCTTCAGCTCTTGCGCCGTCGGCCCGCGTTGGCCGTTGAGGCCGAAATAGGTGCCGTGCGCCGGGTCGGAGATCAGCGGCATGATGTTGTGCAGGAAGGCGCCGCGCGACTTGACCGCCTTGTTGACGTCCTTCAGGTGCTCGTCATTGATCCCAGGGATCATCACCGAGTTGACCTTGACCAGAATCTTGGCCGAGGTCAGCGCCTCCAGCCCTTCCATCTGGCGTTCGTGCAGGATCTTCGCCGCGTCAAGCCCGGTCCAGCGCTTGTTCTTGTAGAAGATCCAAGGATAGATGTGCTGGCCGACCTCCGGGTCCACCATGTTGATGGTGATGGTGACGTGGTCGATGTTGAAGTCTTTGATGAAATCCACGTGATCCGGCAGAGCCAGACCGTTGGTGGACAGGCAGAGCTTCAGATCGGGGGCCTTTTCCTGCAAGTACTGGAAGGTCTTGCGGGTGTGCTTGCCGCCGGCGGCCAAGCTGTCGCCGGGGCCGGCGATGCCGATCACCGACAATTGCGGGATTTCCTGCGCCACCGCCAGGATCTTGGTGATCGCCTGTTCCGGCGTCAGCTTTTCCGACACCACGCCGGGGCGGCTTTCGTTGGAGCAGTCGTACTTGCGGTTACAGTAATTGCACTGAATGTTGCAGGCCGGCGCCACGGCGACGTGCATGCGGGCGAAATAGTGGTGGGCTTCTTCACTGTAGCAGGGATGGTTCTTAACCTTCTCCCACACCTCCGGCGACATGTCGGCCGGACCGTCGGAGGAACCGCATGACGAAGAAGAACAGCCGGAAGCGGCGGCGGGGGTTTCCACCGGGGCTTTCAACTGCCCCAGGCCCATAATGCCGTCCAGCGAAATCACGTTGCTCATCGCTCGCGCTCCTTCCCCAAGAGGGGCCCCAAAAGAGGGATATGTCTTGAGCGTCAGATAAGCAAGCGGCGGGCCAAGTCTCAGGAATCAGTAATATCAATGGGATGATGGAATCCGACAGGTGTCGCTTAACCGACAATCGCCGTTTCTTGTCACGGAATCGACAGGAGGCGCAGGGCGATGGCGCCTAACAAACAGGCGGTTATCCGACAAGCGCTTGAACTCAGCTTTCAAGCGCTTGTCGGCCGCCGCGACCGCGGCGAGGTCCCGCACGTCGACGAACGCGACCTGGCCGC
>CALGOL010000181.1 GCA_937960755.1 uncultured Azospirillum sp. | reverse complement strand
GTTCCGGCAACGCCACTTGCCCCATGGTGGCGGCGGTGGCGAGCGACGAGCCGCAAATCGCGCCGAAGGCGGCGCAGGCCCCCACCGCGCTCATGGCGACGCCGCCGCGGTAATGGCCGATAAAGGCGTTGGTCGCGGCGAACAGCCGGCGCGACAACCCGCCCTTGGCGGCGATGTTGCCCATCAGCAAGAACAACGGCACCACCGACAGGTCGTAGACCGAAAAACGACCATAGGCCAAGTTCTTGAAATAATTCATCAACGGCGCCCAGCCCGACACGGCGACATAGCCGACCGAGCCGCAAAGCAGCATCGCCATGCCGATATGAACGCGAAACGCCAGCAGGACCAGGGTCAGCCCGCCGCACAAGAAACCAATGGTGACGCTGCTCATCAGGCTTGCCCCTTCAGCCCGGCCGGGCCTTTCCAAACGGTGTAGGCGGCGGTCATCGACAGCAAGACGAAGGCGGGGCCGATGTTGACGTAAGCCCACCACAACGGCCAGCCGAGGATCATGTTCTCTTCGCCTGACCGCCAAGCGTCATAGGCGCCGACAAAGCTGCGCCACGCCACCACCGCCGATACGCCGCACAAAATCGCCGCGGCGATGCGGTCGAGCCGGTCGCGCAGCGCGGGGGAGGCGCCGTGGGTGAAGAAATCGACGATGACATGGGCGTTTTTCATCTGGGCGTAGGGCAGAAAGGATGAAATCGCCAGCGAGCAGCCGATTTGCACCATTTCCACATCGCCCAGCATCGGCTGATCGAACAGCCAGCGCCCCAGCACGCTGTAGGCGGAGACGGCGCAGACGGCGAACAGCAACAGGCTGCCGCCCATGGCCGATAGCCAGGACCAGGCGAAGAGAAAACGGCCGATCGGGTCGCGCGGCCCCGGATCGGTCTGGTCGTCGAGATGGGGAATGACTTCAGCCATGCAGATGAGGTCCTGAGCTGGGAAGGCTTGATGCGCAAGTTTGGGTGGAGCGCCCGCCCCTCTGGGGCATGGCGGTCGCGCATCTTGCGCTTTGCGCTAAATTATTGACCTTCCACCGTCATACCGGCCTGCGCCCATAGGGGCTAAGTTAAGGTTTTAATCGCCCGGTCAAACTGTAAAACTCCTTCATCGTCATTCCGGCGAAGGCCGGAATCCAGAGCATTTCAGCAACGTACTCGAATTGCCCTGGACCCCGGCCTTCGCCGGGGTGACGGAAAGAAAATTCCAATTTTACTGCGATATTCCTTATGTTAGCGCCCATGGGTGAAAGCCGGGGTGACGGGTCAAGGTGTAAGTCTTTCAGCAAGGTGCAAAATGCGTAAGCCCGCTAACTCCAGGGAAAGGGGCGCCCCCCTTACTTCGTCGTGTGCTTGGCGATCAGCCCGCGGGCGTCGGTCAGCATCGCCTTGCCGTCATAGCCGCGGCCGGTCATCTCCTCGACCCACGATTCCGCCAGTTTGTCGCCCGCGGCGCGCCAGGATTGCAATTCCGACGCTGGCACGGTGTAGAACTCCGCGCCGCTCGCCGTCACCTTCTTGCGGGCTTCCGCCGCCGATTCGTCCCACGCCTTGCCGATAGCGGCGGAGAAGTCGGCGCCGCTGTTGTCGTCGATGATCTTTTTCAAATCCGCCGGCAAGCCGTCGTAGCGCGCCTGATTCATTGCGATGGTGAAGACCGCGGTGTAAAGCGCCGGCGACTTGGGATCGGTTTCAGAATGGAACTTGGTCATCTCCTCCAGCTTCATGGTGGGGATGACTTCCCAAGGCAAAAGGTAGCCGTCGACCACGCCTTTGGAGACCGCTTCCGGCACCGCCGGCAACGGCATCGCCACCGGGGTTGCGCCCAAGGCGCCGAGCAGCTTGTTGGTCAGCCGGGTGGGGGCGCGCATCTTCATGCCGCGGAAGTCGGCCAGCGTCTTGATCGCCCGCTTGTTGGAGTGAACATAGCCTTCGTCGTGGACGTTGAAGGCGAGGTTCTTCACGCCCTTGAAATCATTGGCGCAATACTTCTGGCAATATTCCCACAGCGCCCGGCTGGTGGGCTCGGCGCGATTGGACATGAACGGCAGTTCGAACGCCTCCACCGCCGGGAAGCGGCCGGCGGTGTAGCCGGGCAGGGTCCAAACGATGTCGGCGACGCCGTCGATGGCCTGCTGGATCAGTTGCGGCGGCGTGCCGCCCAACTGCATGGCCGGATAAATCTGGCAAACCATTCGGTCGTTAGATTGCTTGGCGATCTTGTCGCACCATGGGACCAGCACCTTGCTGGGGCCCATCGCCGACGGCGGCCAGAAATGCGCCACCTTCAACACCACCTGCTGCGCCAGCGCCGGGGCGGCGCTCAACATCACCGCGCCGGCCAACAGCGCGGCGGCCATCTTGCTCTTCATGGATACTTCCTCCTGCATCGTTCTCGTTTTTATTGGATGAACGTTTTTTATTTTTGTTTGTGTGCAGCTTATAGGGCGCGCACTTCGTTCTCAATGGCGCCGAAGATCGACTTTCCGGCGTCGTCGAACATCTCGATGCGCACCGTATCGCCGTTCCGCATGAACGGCGTGATCGGCTTGCCGGTTTCGATGGTCTCATACATGCGGACTTCGGCCAAACAACAATAACCGACGCCGCCGTTATTGACCGAGGAACCCCACAGCCCGCCCTGTTTATTGGAAACCGTGCCGGAACCGATGATCGAGCCGGCTTCCAATTCGCGGGTCTTGGCGACATGGGCGATCAGCCGGCCAAAGTCGAAGGTCATGTCGACCCCGGCGTCGGGGCGGCCGAACAAAGCGCCGTTCAGCGTCACCGTCAGCGGCAAATGCAGCTTGCCGTCGCGCCACGCCGCGCCCAATTCGTTCGGCGTCACGGCGACGGGGGAAAAGGCGCTGGCCGGCTTGGACTGGAAGAAGCCGAAACCCTTTTCCAGTTCCGCCGGGATCAGGCCGCGCAGACTGACGTCGTTGACCAGCATCAGCAGCCGCACCGATTTCAGCGCCTCGGCCGGGCCGGTCCCCAGCGCGACATCGCCGGTGACGACGGCGACTTCGGCTTCAAAATCAATCCCCCACGCCGGGTCGGCGACAATGGCGTCGCGCGGGCCGATGAAACTGTCGGACCCGCCCTGATACATCAAGGGATCGTCGTAGAACGACGCCGGCATCGCCGCGCCGCGCGCCTTGCGCACCAGTTCCACATGATTGACATAGGCCGAACCGTCCGCCCACTGATAGGCCCGCGGCAGCGGCGAATGACAGGCCGCTGGATCAAACGCTTGCGGGTCGGCGAAGGCCCCGCTGTTGAGCGCTTCGTAGACTTGGCGCAACTGCGGCTCGACGGCGTCCCAGTCGTCCAAGGCCGCTTGCAGAGTGCGGGCGATGGCGGGGACCGGGCGGCAGACCGTCAGGTCGCGGGAGACGACCGCCAGCGTTCCATCGCGGCCGCCGGCCTTCAGCGTGGCGAGTTTCACGATTTCAGCCCTCCGCCGCCGCTTCGCGCCACGAGCCGTCGTGCATCCAGCGGGCGTGCTCCGGCGCGCGGCGGGTCTTGCTCCATTCCTCGATCATGTCCCACTTCACCTCGTCGAGTTTTTCCAGCATGCGCGGGCTGGCGGTGTCGGCCGCCAACTCCAGCCGGTGGCCGTTGGGGTCGAAGAAATAGATCGATTTGAAAATGGTGTGATCGGTCGGGCCGACCACCGAGATTCCCGCCGCCTCCAGCCGTTCTTTCGTGGCGATCAGGGTATCCACCGAATCGACTTTAAGCGCCAAATGTTGCACCCATGCCGGCGTGTTGGGGTCGCGCCCCATTTCCGGGCTGCCGGGCAGCTCGAAGAACGCCAGGATGTTGCCGCCGCCGGCGTCAAGGAAGACGTGCATATAGGGGTCCGGCTCCTTGGTGGAGGGGACCTGATTTTCGGCGATGGCGAGCACGAATTTCATGTTGAGGTGCTTGCCGTACCATTCCACCGTTTCCTTGGCGTCGCGGCAACGATAGGCGACGTGATGAACCCGTTCGATCTGCATGGCTTTTCCTCCCTCCGGTGTTTTTGTTTCGCCCTCTCCCATCCCAGGGGAGGGAATGACCATCGCCCCCTTGCTCCGTCATTCCGGCGAAGGCCGGAATCCAGGGCATCTCAGCAACGTATTCGCATAGCCCTGGACCCCGGCCTTCGCCGGGGTGACGAGAAAAGAGAGCGCCCCCTCAAACGCCTTCGCGCGCCAGCGCCATGGCTTGCCGCAACACGGCGATGTCGCCGATGTGGTTGGCCAGCAGCAGGATCAGCCGGGCGTTGACTTCGGCGCTCTGCTCGTCGGTCAAATCGCGGTGGGTCTCGATCAAGGCTTCATAGAAATCGTCGCCTGGTGTGAAGGCGCGGAAGTAGCGCTTACCCGGCTCGCGGAAGTTGTTTTCAGTGATGAGCGACATGACGAGCCTCAGGCGTTGCAGGTGGCTTTGGCGACGGCGGCGGCGACTTTCGCCGGCTCGAAGCGGCGGGCGCGATAGACGACGTGCTGGTCGGGGCGGACCAGATAAACCGTGCCGGGCTGAGCGTCGTAACGCTCCTTAATCAGCCCCTTGACGTCGGTCAGGGTTTTCAGCCCCGCCGGCGCCGCGCCGGTC
>CALGOL010000180.1 GCA_937960755.1 uncultured Azospirillum sp. | reverse complement strand
GCTGCGGTTCCAGCCCCCCGCCGATGGCGACGCTGGCGAGGCTGGCGAGGCCGCCGCTCCCGCGACGGATCAAACGGCCGCGGGTCAAACGGCCGAGGATCAAACGCGAGCGCCGGAGAACCCCGCTCCGCAGCCCCCGGCGCCCCCCACGTCCCCGGTGATCGAGAAAACGGAAGAAGCCAAGCCGCCGCGCAAACCCGCGGCGTCGAAAACGGCGCGAAAAGAAACGGAAGACCCCCAGCCGGGCCCAGCCCCAGCCCCGGCGCCAACCCCGACGCCGGCCGACGACCGTTTCTTGCTGCCCGCCGACCTGCCGGTTATTTGACCCGTACGCCTTGAAAGCCCCCTACCCCGCCGCGTTCAAAGCGGCGGCGATGTCGGCCTCCAACCCGCCCTCTTCGCGCAAAGGAACCAGCGCCGCGGCGACGCGCACGCCTTCCACCGCCCCCACCCGTTCGACCAGCCGATTGCGGACGATCTCAGCGCCGTCGGCGTCGGTGGCCGGCAGCTTAATCATCAATCCGGTTTCGTCAAAACGGCCGATCTGGTCGACGTTGCGCAGCATCTCGTCGATGACGGCGAGCGCCGCACGCTCCGCCGCCGCCAGATTCGCCGGATCAGCGTAGCGCAAGCGCACGACGATCAGCGAACAAGGGATGCGATAGCGCGCCTTGATGCGGATATCGTCTTGCAGCAGCTTCAAGAACACGCCACGGCGGTAGATTTGCGTTTCCGGCTCCACCAGCCGTTCGTCTTCTTCAACATAAAGCCGCCCGGCCCGCGCCGCCGATTGCCCCAGCGGCGTCAGGCGATAGCCCCAGACGTCGGACGACGCCAAGTTCTCCCCCGCCGTCTTGGCGCCGCAGCGAAAGCACACCGCCTCCACCAGCGGTTCGTCGAAAGTGACGCCGCATGACCGGCAACGCACCTGTTCGCCGACGATTTCATGATCGGTGCCGAGATTGCGCATGGCGTGGCCGCACTTTGGGCAATCCCTGCCGCGGCCGCGGCTTTCAAACTCGCCGATCGGCGCGACATAGCCGCAGCGGAAGTGGTGCAACACCGGCAGGTTTTCCAAATTGGACGAGCCGCACTCGACGCAAATTTCCCGGATGTTCAACAGATGCGAGCCGCATTCGCCGCAGCGATGCACCCGGTCGAAATGCGTCCGCTCAAGGTAATCGTTTACCGCCAGATACTCCAGATCGGCGGACAACAGCGCATGCAGATCAAACGGCAGGCCCGGCCAATACTGGTATCCCGCGGTTGATTCAATCGACCATTGCGGCGACAGCGAACCGCCGCGATGCACCAGCAGCGCCAACAGCGCGATGCGTCGTTCCCGCGGCGACCGCCCGGCGAGCTGGTTCAAAAACTCCGCGTCGCGGCGCCCCTTGTTCGCCGCCGGCTTGCGCGCGCCGCCGTCGTCAGCGTTCATCGACGGCGCTCCGAGATCAGAAAATGTTCAGCAGCCATATCGGAATCCCCAAGTCTGGATGCATTTCGAACAGCACGTCGACGCGCTCGTTGTAACGCAGGTCTAGAGCGCCAGCCTGCGCCGGCCCTTCAAACGCCAAGCGCACCGGGGCGTATTGCTGCCATTCCTGCCCTTGCCAAAAATAGCGCTTCAGCCGGCCCGGCAAACGGCCGACCTGCACCGGCAGCGCCACCACCCGCGCCGGCAGAGGATCAGGGCGAGCGGCGAGGTAAACCAGGGCCGCCATCCCGGCGCGGATGCGCGGCAAATCGGCGGCGCCGACGTAGGCCAGCACGGTGGGCGCCTTGTCGCTCTGCACTTCCATCACCGGTTCGCCGGCCGCGATGACTTCCCCCGCCTTGCGATCGCACATGGTGACGACGCCGGACACCACCGCGGTCAGTTCATGCGCCCCGCTCAGCGTCATCAGTTTGCCGAGTTCGGCAAGCCGCGCCTCCAATCCGGCGATCAACTCGCGGGTTTCCAACCGCGCCCGCTCGCCGTCCGCCGTACGGCTGCGCCATGTCGCTTCCGCGGCGGCTTCCGCCGACAGGGCTTTCAGCCAGTTGTTGTCAATCTCCAGCCAATCGGTCAGCGTCACCTGTTGGCGGCGCCATAGCGGCTCCATCGCGTCGCGCAGCACGCCGACGTTTTCCCGCACCTTCACCGCGGCGCGATGCTCATGCTCCGCCGCACGCGCCACTTCCGCCGCCGCCGCCATGCGGGCGTCATAGGCGTTGCGCGCTTGGTTCAGCTCGGCCTCCACCCGCGCGTAATCGGTGCGGTATTGCTGCACCATGATTTCATTGCGCATGACGGCGAGGACGCGCCCGGCTTCGATCCGATCATCGCAAGTGGCGGAAACGGATGAAATTTGCGACGGAAAAGCGGGGGCGATGCGCGTCACTTCCGCGTCTACCGCTCCCAAGGCCACGACGCGCAGTTCCGACACCAGCGAAATCCAGCCGACAAACACGGCGAAGATAATCAGCGCTGTCCAGCGCCGCGCCCAGGCCCGCAACCGGCGGCCGGCCAAGCGCAGGCGGTCCAGCAGGCTGGTCTTCGGGGCGGAGGTGCTCGGGGACTTGCT
>CALGOL010000179.1 GCA_937960755.1 uncultured Azospirillum sp. | reverse complement strand
GGCGGTGAAGAATGCCGTCAAGCTCCGGCCCCAACCGGACGAGGCGGCCGCGCAACGACGACGCCTCGATCTGAAAAGGACGGATGTAATCGCTAAGCTGTGCGGTCATGCGTTCAGACACCAAGCCAGAATAGCCTTTTGGGCGTGCAGCCGGTTTTCCGCCTCGTCCCAGACGCGGGAATGCGGGCCGTCGATCACCCCATCGGTGACTTCCTCATTACGGTGCGCCGGCAGGCAATGCATGAACAAGGCGTGGGGCGCCGCCAGACTCAACAGGTCCTCATTGACCTGATAGGCGGCGAAATCCTTAGCGCGCTGTTCTTCATCGGTGTTGTGCATCGACGCCCAAGTGTCGGTGACGACGCAATCGGCGCCGCGCACCGCTTCTTGCGGCGACTGCGTCACCAGCACGTCGCCGCCTTGCGCCTTCACCCAATCCAGCAAGGCGGGCGGCGGAGCGTAAGCCGGCGGACAAGCGATGCGCATGGAAAAGCCGAAACGCACCGCGGCATGCACGGTGGAGACCGCGACGTTGTTGGAATCGCCGACCCACGCCACCGTCTTGCCGGTAATCGGACCCAGGTTTTCCTCCAGCGTCATCACGTCGGCCATCACCTGACAGGGGTGGGACTGGTCGGTCAGGCCGTTGATGATCGGCACGCTGGCGTATTGCGCCAGTTCATGCACCCGCTCTTCCCCGGTGGTGCGCACCATCACCACATCGACGTAACGCGACAGCACGCGCGCCGTGTCGGCGATGGTTTCGCCGCGGCCCAACTGCATGTCGTCGGGCTTCAACACGACGACGTCGCCGCCCAACTGACGCATGCCGATTTCAAACGACACCCGGGTGCGGGTGGAGGGTTTCTCGAAGATCAGCGCCAGCGACCGGCCGTCCAGCAGCTTGCGATAGGCGGCGCGGTCCTGCTTCATGGCGACGGCGCGATTGAGGATCTCGCGCAAGGTGGCCGTGTCCAGCCGGTCGATGTCAAGGAAGTGCCGCGGCGCGGCCGATGGGATTTTCTTATTGGTCATGGGGCTAGTTCCCCTGCGACGCGGTCGAGAATCGCCACGGCCTCGTCAACATGCGTTTCGTTGATAATCAGCGGCGGCAGCAGCCGCGCCACATTGTCGGCGGCCGGCACCACCAGCAGGCCATGATTGCGGCACGCCGCGATGAAATCAGCCACGGCCGGCGTCAGCTTCAAGCCCAGCATCAGCCCTTCGCCGCGCAACTCGACGAAAACGCCGGGGCGACGGGCGATCAGATCGGTCAGCTTGGCTTGGGCGTAAGCGCCGACCCGCTGCACCGATTCAAGGAATTCCGGCGCCGTCACGACATCCAACACCGCATTGGCCACCGCCATCGCCAACGGATTGCCGCCAAAGGTCGAGCCGTGCGTCCCCGGCGTCATGCCGACCGCCGCCTTTTCCGTGGCGAGGCAGGCGCCCAACGGGAAGCCGCCGCCCAATCCCTTGGCCAGACACATGATGTCCGGCGTTACGCCAGACCATTCGTAGGCGAACAGCTTGCCGGTGCGCCCGACGCCGGTCTGGATTTCGTCGAAAATCAGCAAAAGGCCGAATTCGTCGCACACCGCGCGCAAGCCTTGCAGAAAGGCCTCGTCGCCCTTGCGGATGCCGCCTTCGCCCTGAATCGGTTCAACGCAGATCGCCGCCGTCTCATGGGTGACGGCGTTGCGCACTTCGTTAAGATTGCCGAAAGCGCAGACGTCGAAGGTCTCCAGCAGGGGGCCGAAGCCCTTCACGAGCTTATCCTGCTTCACCGACGCGATGGCGGTGGAGGTGCGGCCGTGGAAGCCCTGCTCAAACGTAATGAAGCGGGTGCGCTCGGGATGGCCGTTTTCGGTCTGGTATTTACGCGCGGTCTTGAAGGCGCATTCCCACGATTCCGTGCCGGAATTGGTGAAGAACACCGTGTCGGCGAAGGTCAGTTCGGTCAGCCGTTTCGCCACCGTCTCCTGTCCGGTCACCCGGAACAGGTTGGAGCAATGCCACAGCTTGCCGGCCTGCTCGGTCAGCGCCTTGACCAAATGCGGATGCGCATGGCCCAGGGCGTTGACCGCGACGCCGCCGGTGAAATCCAGAAATCGTCGCCCGGCCGCATCGAACAGATAGGCACCCTCGCCCCGCTCGAACGCCACGTCCGCACGGCCGTAAGTGGGCATAACGACTGGAATCACCGTCAGCACTCCCCAAAGCCTAAAAACCCGGCGAACGCCCTGTTCGCCGGGAAAGCGGGCACTATCCGGAGAACGAACCGTTTTGTCAACGCGAGGCGAAAAAGTTTTATAAAAGCGTCACGATTTTAGCTTGTAGCCGGTCGCTAGCATTTTCCACGCCAGCCACCATAGACCGGCGTTGCAGGCCAACATGACGGCGACGCCGATCCACAACGCGCCGTCGGCGTGGCCGATAAAGCCGTAACGGATGCCGTCGATCATATAAAAGAATGGATCGAAATGCGCCGCCCACCAGAAGAACGGCGGCAAGTCGTTGACGGAATAAAACGTGCCGGATAAGAAAGACAGCGGCGTAACGACGAAGTTGGTTACCGCAGCGATATTGTCGAATTTTTCCGACCACACCCCGCCGATAAAGCCGATCAACGACAGCATCATCGAGGCCATCACCGCGTGAAAGATCACAAAGCCGGGATGGGCGATGGAGATCGGCACGAACAGCGAAATCGCCACCCCGGTCACCAGCCCGACGCATAAGCCGCGGGTGACGCCGCCCATGACGAAGGCCATCGCCAATTCCCCCGGCGCCATCGGCGGCATCAGGATATCGACGATATTGCCTTGCACCTTTGAGATGACGATGGAGGACGAGGTGTTGGCGAAGGCGTTTTGCGTCATCGCCATCATAATCAGGCCCGGCGCCAGGAACTCCATGTAAGGCACGCCGCCCACCACCCGCGACGCGCCGCCCAGGGCCAGCGCGAACACCGCGTAAAACAGCAAGGTGGTGACCACCGGCGCCCAGATGGTTTGTTGATGCACCTTGATGAAGCGCCGCACTTCTCGCAGGTACAAGGTCCAAAGGCCAAGCCAGTTGACGGCCCCCATAACGCGGGGCTGGGGCGAGGTTTTGGCGCGGAATATTGCTCTTGCGTTGGCGCAGCGAGTCAATGTC
>CALGOL010000178.1 GCA_937960755.1 uncultured Azospirillum sp. | reverse complement strand
CCCTCCGCCGCCGCCGGCTTATCACGCCTACGACGAGCCGCCGCGTCAGGCGCCGCCGCGTCGGCCAATGTACGACCAGGGGCTGATCTCCGGCCAGACGGCGGACGCCGGCGCGCAGCATTTCGCCAACTTCGCCCGCGAATTGGGCGACGATCTGTCCATTGGGCCGATGCCGGTCGGCGTGCGCACGGTGGAGGAAGTGGTGCGCGAGTTGCTGCGTCCGCTGCTGAAGGAATGGCTTGATGAAAACTTGCCGTCGATCGTAGAGCGGTTGGTGCAGCAGGAAATCGACCGCATGGTCCGCCGGACGATGAAATTTTAGTAAGTTTTGAAAGTTCTAACCAGTTTTGGAGTTCGACCGCCGATCATGTCCCATGCGCTCAAGGCTATTCTCGCCAAGCTGCCCGATCATCCCCGCCTTGTCGCCATCGACATGGAGACCACTGGCAATCGCGCGCCGACGCCGGAGGCGCTGGCGAAAGCCCCGAAGGGCCTGAAGCCGCCGGGGCTGGTGATTGAAATCGGCTGCGTCGAGTTGTTGTTTGACGGCGGGGAATGGCGCAAGGGGGAAACCTGGAGCACGCGGGTGCGCCCCGACGCGCCGATCAGCCCCGGCTCGATCAAGGTGCATGGCATCCGCCCCAATGATTTGAACAAGGCGCCGCGGTTTAACGAGATCGCCGACTCGCTGCTGGCGTTTTTGGGCGACGCGCCTTTGGTGGCGCATGCTTCGCTGAACGAGTACGGCTATCTGAATTATGAATTCCGCCGCGCCGGTCGCTGCAAATGGGATGAGGAAATGTTCCCCGAATCCCGCTTTTTCTGTACGCAAAAGCTGTCGCACGAAGTGTTTCCGCGCCAGTCCGGCTCGCTGGACGCGCTGTGCGACCGGTTGTGGATCGACCGCAGCGACCGCTTTGAAAAGCACGGCGCCTTGCTCGACGCCGATCTGACCGCCGACGCTTTTGTTAAATTCGTCACCGGCGACGTCGATCAGAAAAATATGGAGATTTCATAAACGAAATCCGGTTGGACGACATAAAGTCTGGTCAAGGGCAGGGGTGCTGACGTATTCAAACCGCCCGGTTGGTATCGACGGGGTTGAAACGTCATTATGCGTCGCATCGCTATGAAACCGCGCGCCGACTGGCGTCCGGGTTTACGCAAATACCCGTTTGGCGTCCGCTCGCTGGGGGCGGGCGCTTGTTGGCGGGAAAAGGCGCGCTATGAGTTCCGCGCCAGCCAGATCGATCATATCGAAAGCGTCGCCGATGAAATCCACGCCATGGTGCTGGAAGCCTGCCGCTACGCCGTGGCGGGGGAGCACCTGCCGGCGTTCGGCTATTCCCGGCAGGCGACGCGGCTGATTGAGGAGTCCTGGCGCTCCTACTGGTCGGGCGGCGCTTATGACGATCGCGCTGGGCCGCTGGCGGGGCGGCTGACCTTCGCGTTCGACGGCGCGGAGTCGCTGAAGCTGCTGGAAGCCCAGTACGACGGCGCCGTCGGGCTGTTCGCCGCTGCGATCATTCAGCGCAACTGGCTGGAGACGCTGGCGCCGGGCGCCGCCCAATTCAATAGCTTGCATGAAGGGCTGGTGGAGCGCTGGGCCGAACTGGCCGCGGCGGCGGAAGGCCCGGCCGGCGAGCTGCTGCATTTCACCTGCCTGACGCCCGACGCGGCGCGGGAAGGCGAACTGGCCTACGTCGCCGGCGCCGCGCAAGAGGCGGGCCTGCCCGCCGCCTTGCTGCCAATTCAGAACATTGGCTGGGACGGTCGCGGCTTTTGCGACGGCGAAGGCTTGCCCATCGACTGGCTGTATAAGCTGTATCCTTGGCAGTCGATGGCGGATGAGGAATTCGGCGGGCGGATTCGCCTTGGCGCGCCTGCGGTGGTGGAGCCGGCGTGGACGGCGCTCGCCTCCAACCACGGCTTATTGGCGCTGCTGCACCATCTTTACCCCTCGCACCCCAATCTATGCCGGGCCGGCGGCGACGCCGGCGCCGTGGCTGGGGCGGAGCGGGCGGCGCAGCGAACTTTTTTCGGTCTGGAGCATGCCGCGCAGCGGGTGTTCGACGCTGACGGCGGCGAAATCTGGGCGAACGTCGACGGCGCGATCGACGGCCGCTGCGTCTGGCTGGAGCAACCCCATACCTTTTGGGACGATGAAGAAAGCGTGTCGGCGGTTATCGACGCCTGGATCGTCGGCGGCAAATGCCTGGGTATGGCGGTGCGGGAGCATGAAGGCCCCGTCGTCGGCCCCGACGCCTGGATCATCCCGCACCTGTTCGCCGATTAGGCGGGGCGTTAGGGGCTACCGTATTCACACATCTCAGCATCTTGGCCTTTCTGCGTCATTCCGGCGAAGGCCGGAATCCACCTTTTCAACAACTTAGCTGATGAGGTGGACCCCGGCCTTCGCCGGGGTGACGAGAAAAAAGATAGAAAAATCAAAGCCTCAAGAAATGTGTGAATCCGATAGCCTTACGGGAACGGGCAGCGGTCCAGCGCGACGTCGATGTAAGACCGCGCCCCAGCGGATAAAACCAGCCGATATTCAACGCCTTCCGACACCACATTGTGGTGTAGCGGCAAGAGCCCTTCCACCGTTTCGCTTTTGCCGTTCATCAGCGTGACCTTCAAGGTCACCGGCTGGCCTGGATCATACCAGCTTTCCGGGTCGCGCTGGGCGTTGCGCGCCGAGACGCCTTCGCCGGTGATGGAAATTGCGCCGCCAGCGAACACGGCGCCGCGGGCGTTGGGCTTCAGCAGCGGCGTCGCCACGACGAAGCGCTTGTTTTCCACGCCCTTGCAGTTGCGCGGATTTTCCGCGTGCTCAATGACGAAGGCGAGGCGGTCGGCCTGCACCCCGGCGGCCAACCGTTTGGTGACGAGTTCAAGAATATGGGCGCGCTCGCCGGTCGGCACCTCGCGCGCCAACCGCCCCTCCATCTCGCGGGCGTGGCTTTCCGCGGTGCGCGCCGCGGTCTTCATCTGCTGGGCCAGCAACTCCAACTCGGCGTTACGCATCGACAGCGCGGAGACTTCCTCCCGCAGCGCGGCGTCGCGGCCCTTCAACTGCTCCACGCCCATCTGATAGGAAAACAGCGCAGCAGTGAGCACCACGCCGGCGGCGAGCGCAACTTTGACGAAGCCGCTCCAAATCTTGCGCCGGTAGCGCCGTTCGTAGTCGTAGCGTCCAAGGGCCATGGCGTCGGGTCGTTCCGCTTGCTGGTGCGATGGCGGTTCTGGGCGGCGGTTTGTTGGCGAGGTTCCGCGGCCCGGCGGGCTCCATGGCTAAACGCTTCGCAGGCGCGATGCAACCCTATGCGTCGGCCTATGCGTCGGCCTATGCGTCGGCCTGCTCATTGTTGACCTGCGCGCGACCCGCCCCCGCCCGCCCAAAGCCCTGATCGACCGC
>CALGOL010000177.1 GCA_937960755.1 uncultured Azospirillum sp. | reverse complement strand
CGAGATTACAAGGTGACTGGAGTTCAGACGTGTGCTCTTCCGATCTGTCCACGCCAAGCGCATGCCGCTGGGGGAAACCGCCAGAGCCGCCTTCGACGCCATGGAGCAGGCGCGCTGCGAAGCCTTGGGCGCCCGCGCCATGGCCGGCGTCGCCGCCAATCTGGAAGCGGCGCTGGACGAGCGCTATCGCAAGCTGGGCTTCGACCGCGTCGTTGAACGCGAACAAACCCCGCTGGCCGACGCCTTGCGCCTGCTGGCGCGCGAAGCGATCACCGGAGAAAAGCCGCCGGCCCACGCCGCCCCGGCGGTGGATTTGTGGCGCGACTGGCTGGCGGAAAAGCTGGGCGACGATCTTACCGCTTTGGCGGCGGCGGCGGCGGATCAGGACGCCTACGCCAAGGCGGCGCGACGGGTGCTGACCGATCTGGATTTCGACATCGGCGCCGACCCGGAAGAGCCTGAACAGCAAGAAGACCAGCAGCAGGACGATCAGGACGACGACGACGGCGCCGATCAGGACGATTCCGCCGGGCAGGACGACGGCTCCTCCGATCTCGATCCCTTGTCGATGCCGGATTCCGACACCGGCGAATCCCGCGAAGCCGCCAGCGCCCAGGGCGAGGAAGACGGCGAAGCCGAAGAGGCGATGCAGCCGTCGGATTCGGAAACCCCCGCCGGCCCCGGCGAGCAGCCGGGCGACAACCGCTCGCGACGGAATGAGCCCGACCCCAATCAGTATAAAGCCTACACCACCCGTTTTGACGAAGTGGTGGACGCCGCCGACCTCTGCGACCCGGAGGAGCTTAATCGGCTGCGGCACATCCTCGACCAGCAACTCAACCACTTGCAGGGCGTCATCTCCAAACTGGCGAACCGGCTGCAACGCCGCCTGATGGCGCAACAGCAGCGAGCTTGGGAGTTTGATCTGGAGGAAGGCTTGCTGGACGCCGCCCGCCTCGCCCGCGTCGTCGTCAACCCGCTGGCGCCTTTGTCGTTCAAGGTGGAGAAGGAAACAAAATTCCGCGACACCGTCGTGTCGCTGCTGATCGACAATTCCGGCTCGATGCGTGGCCGGCCGATCTCCATCGCCGCCATCACCGCCGACATTCTGGCCCGCACGCTGGAGCGCTGCGCCGTGAAGGTGGAGATTTTGGGCTTCACCACCAAGGCGTGGAAGGGCGGCCAGGCGCGCGAAGCCTGGATGAAGGACGGCAAGCAGCCCAACCCCGGCCGGCTCAACGACCTGCGCCACATCGTCTACAAAGGCGCCGACGCGCCGTGGCGGCGCGCGCGCAAAAACCTTGGCCTGATGCTGCGCGAAGGCGTCTTGAAGGAGAACATCGACGGCGAAGCGCTGCAATGGGCGCACGACCGCTTGATGGCGCGCTCGGAAGACCGGCGGATTTTGATGGTGATTTCCGACGGCGCGCCGGTGGACGATTCCACCTTGTCGGTCAACTCCGGCAGCTATCTTGAGCGTCACTTGCGCAAAGTTATTGAGGATATTGAGACCCGCTCGCCGGTGCAGCTTGTCGCCATCGGCATTGGTCACGACGTCACCCGCTACTACCGCCGCGCCGTCACCATCGTCGATGTCGAACAATTGGGCGGCACGGTGATGAACAAGCTGGCCGAACTGTTTGAAGAAGACGTCAAGGCCGCCCCCGGCTGGGGCCGGCGTCGGTAAATTTTCGATAGATAGCGGTTCAAAATAATAGATTTGCCCGGTCGCCCGCCGCCAACGTACAGTCTTGCGATATTAAGCGGACGGCTTTTGCGATTGGGGGCTGATGATGCGGCGGTTTTGGGGTGTTGCAGCTGCTGTGTTGTTGTGGTTGGCGGCGCCTTCGCCTTCACACGCCGCCGACGATGCGGCTCTGGCGGTCGCCGGCTCCCGCACTTTGTCGCTGGCCCCCGGCAAGGCGTTGGATTTGGCGTTGCCGCGCGACGTGCGCGAAGTGCTGGTCGCCGATCCTAAGATCGCCGAAGTCGTGGTGAAGACGCCGCGGCGCGCCTATCTCATCGGCCTGAAGCCGGGGGAGACCAACGCCTTCTTCGTCGATGAGAGCGGCGCGCGGGTGGCCGCCTTGAACCTGCGGGTGGCGATGGACGTCAGCGCCTTGCGGGAAAGCCTGAAGACCCTGGCGCCGGCCCACCCGATCAAGGTGCAGGCGGTGAACGAGACAGTCATTTTATCCGGGGAGGTTCCGTCCGCCGACATCGCCGAAAGCGCCCGGCAACTGGCGCGGCGCTTCGTGCGCGACGACGCGGCGGTGGTCAATCTGCTGCGGATCTCCCATCCCGAGCAGGTGCTGATTCAGGTCAAGGTGACCGAGATGCGCCGCACGGTCGCCAAGAAACTGGGTGTGAACTTGCTGGGCATAAACGACAGCATCCGGGTGCGCACCGGCGTTCAAAGCGACGGCTTGGGACTGTTCGACAATCGTTACGGCAACATCGCGATCAGCGGCGCCCTGGGAAGTTTCTCCACCTTGCAAGCGACGCTGGAGGCGCTGGAGGAGGACGGTTTCGTTAAAACCCTGGCGGAACCCAACCTTACCGCCATGTCTGGGGAATCGGCCAATTTCTTAGCCGGCGGCGAATTCCCCGTTCCCGTCGGCCGCGATGACGAAGGCCGCATCACCATTGAATTCAAGCCGTTCGGCGTTGGTTTAAAATTCACCCCGGTCGTGCTGGACGGCGGGCGCATCTCCATGCGCATTTCCACCGAAGTCAGCTCGATCAGCAACGACACCTCAGAAGGCGCCTTGACCCTGGCCGACACCCGCATTCCGGCGCTGATGGTGCGGCGGGCGGAAACCACGGTGGAGATCCCCTCGGGGGGCAGTCTGGTGCTGGGCGGCCTGTTGCGCAACGACGCCGCCAACGAGAGCCGCGGCCTGCCCGGCCTGGGGCAACTGCCGGTGCTAGGGCAATTGTTCCGTTCCGACGATTTCCGCCGCCAGGAAAGCGAATTGGTGGTGATCGCCGTGCCCTATATTGTTCGCCCGACCCGGCCGGGGGCCCTGTCCGCCCCGACCGACCAGTTCAAAACCGCCGACGATTCTCAGCGCATTTTCCTTGGCAAGCTCTACGCCCGCCATCCCGGCGGAGCCGCCGCCGCGCCGGTCAAAGGCCCGGTCGGCTATATTCTGGAGTAACCCCGATGCCGCCCCGCGCGTCCATCGCCGCCCTGTCCGCTTGCCTTGCCGGCGTCCTGCTTCTGGCGGCCTGCGACAAGCCGCAAACCACTTTGCCCGATACGGCGGCGCTTTACCCCATTTCGGTTGAGCGGCGGGCGATTTTCTTGCATTTGACGCCCGCACGGGACGGCGGTTTGCGCTGGGAGGACGAAGCGGAAACGCGGGCCTTTCTGGCGGACT
>CALGOL010000176.1 GCA_937960755.1 uncultured Azospirillum sp. | reverse complement strand
AGAAGCATGCTGAAAAGCACCGCCTTGCGCGCCCGTTTCGAAGCGGAGCGGCGCCGTCTGCTGGCGGAAAGCCCGGGCCTTGACGCGCCCACCGCCACCCGTTTGCTGATTAACCGGCTGCTGCATCAGCCGTCGGAAGCCTTGCGCGACGCCGCGGCGACCGGCGACGCCGCGGGCTTGGAGCAGGCGGCGGCGAAGCTGTTCGGGCTGGGGGATTCTTGATGCTGACAACTCGCTGTCAGGATATCCCGCAATGCCGCCGTAATTTGTCTTGGTGTTTCGGTCAGATCAACCGTGGCGAAATGCAGCCTATGCCCCTGGATGGTGATGGACTCACGCAATGAAACGCCGACCGCAGGGTGCAGCAATAGGCCGGAAGCTGACTTCCATGTTTCGTCCCGGTCTTCTTGCGTCCTGAGATAGGCGTAGAGTTGATAGAGATAGCCGCTGGAAAGCCGTTCCTGCTTGTATTGTCCCTGCTTTAAAATCTCGGCGAATTTGGTGTCGATCACCAGCCGGCGTTTGTCTGGGGAGGTCAGCAGAATATCAAGCTCCATCCCCGGTAATACGGCGTCCATTCCCGGCGAGCCGTCCTTGGTCGGCCATGACAGCCGGGCGCCGCCGGAAATTTCCCATCCTTGAGGCGCAAATTCCCAGCGGGCGAAGCCCAAGACCGCTTTTTCAAACAGTGTTCGAACCTTGCCTTCAGTGCGGTCGGGGGAAAACATGGCGGTCGTCCCGGTTTCCTCCGTCAAAAGGGCGAGGTCGAACGCTAAGTGGGCCAAGGCGACCATCCAGCGATCATCGCCATCGTTACGGCTTATTTGATCGGCGGCCAGCTCGGCCCGTGACGGCCGCAGCCCCCCGACGCCGGCGACGCCAAGTTCATTGGCCAACCCGCGGCAGCGATGAGCAAGATCAGCGCGCTTAACGCTTCCGGCTATCCGGTCAAGCGCGGCGCGCACCAGCCGATTGCGCGGGGTGTCAATGGTCAAGGTCTGAAACCGGCAATGGATTTGACCGCGCCGCAGGAGTTGACGGCTTTCGGTTTCCAACACGTCGATCCGGCCCCGGACCCGATTAAGAGTCGCCTCGCGGCAGGTGTAGCCGTGGGTCAGGTTGCGCCGCATGCGCCGTTCCGCCGTATCGGCCAATAGGCGGGCGATCAAGTCGGCGACGTTGTCAATATCGTCAAGATCCCTTTCGACCGCCCCCATGAAACGACCGCGCCACCGCGCCAAATCGGCGGCGTACATCATCAACAGCCAAAGATTCCGCACCGGGATTTTGCCGATCAACCGCATGGGCGCGGTGGCGTCGTCGCTGCCGATAGCCGCCGCCGCGCCCGTCATGGAATCTCTTTAAGCAGCTTTTCGCCTTCTTCGCGGGCGGTGTCGGGCGCGTCGTACCAATATTCATCGAGAAGCGGGATGATTTCCGTTTCCACCCGCGCACGGAACCACGCAGCCCCGTCAGACACCGTTTCTTCCGGCGTCACGAATGAATGGCCGATGCGAAATTGCGGTCCGAGCGATGTCGCCCCGTCGATGACGGCGTTAAGAGCGTTGAGGCGGCTCTTGATGGTGTTCAAGAGATCGTCGGACAGGCCTTTGTCGCGACACCATTTGCGCCAAGCATCGTTAAGCATCGGTTCGAGGCCGACGAAGGCGAAGCGGCGCCGCAGGGCCAAATCCACCAGCGCCAGCGAACGGTCGGCGACGTTCATCGTGCCGACAACGTAGAGATTTTCCGGCACGTAGACCCGTTCGCCCCGCTCGCGGCGATAGGTCAGCTCCATCGCCTCCTTCGCATGTCGCTTGGAGCTCTCCAGCAAGGTGAGCATTTCGCCGAAAATCTGCGCGGGATTGCCGCGATTGATTTCCTCAATCACCAGAACATAGGGCCGATCCGGTTCGCTGCGCGCCGCATCAATCGCCTCCATCATGACGCCGTCCTGAAGCGCCAATTTTTCCTCCGCGGTGGGGCGGTAGCCGCGGACAAAATCTTCATAAGACAAGGACGGGTGAAACTGCACGACCCGCAAGCGCGTCCGGGTGGTTTCCCGGTCGTTGGAGCCGATCATGGCGAAGCCCAGCCGTTTGGCCAGCCACGTTTTGCCGGTTCCCGGCGGCCCCTGAAGAATCAGGTTTTTCTTTTCCCGCCATCGGTTGGCGATATTGGTCAGTTCGTCGCGGGAAAGGAAACAGCCTTCGTCGATGATGTCGGCCAGCTCGTAATCGGCCTCCTCGGATTCCGGCGCCGGGGCGTCGGTCTCCGCCTCATCGTCGGATTCCGTGTCCGAAGCGACGGCGTCGCGGGAAGCAGCTCGTTTGGCGTCTCGGACCCGGACATAAAGATCTTTAATTTCATCATCGGAAAGCTGTTGGTTGCGCCCTGCTTCGGTCAGCGCCCATTCTCCTAGCTTCGCATTGGAGATGAGCCCAGCCTTGAACAAATAATAACGCGCCCAAGAAAGATCATTCATAAAGATCGTTTGGCGTCCGCTGGCGACTGTTCGAGTCACGTCATCGGGGGGAACATCCCCTTTGGCGAGAATCCATGCAGCCACTTCGATCGGTCGCATCGGCTTGTCGGTGGAGCGAAGCGCGTCTAGTAGCGGACGGAAATACGCAAGAAACCTGCTGTTATTCGCCATGTCGCGCCGCGCTCACTTTTTAGTAACGATTTTTTGTCGATACAACTTCGCGTTTTTTGCGTCAACAGGCTTCAATATGCTTGAAAAACGGAATGGGCGCCCGTTTACTGCGTCGTCTGGTTGCCGCGGAAGTTCAGCAGGCTGGGGGCCTTGTCGATGATTTCTTCCAGAATCAACGAGGCGGTCTCAAGGTCGGTTTCCAACTGGGCGCCCAGCTTGCCGGCGTAATTGGGTCGGCGCAGCTTTTCATGGGCGTCGTGCAGCGAGCGCAGCTCGGCGACGAAAATTTCCCGCGCCCCCATCGGCAAAATCGGATTGGCCGACAGCACGAAGAAAAACCGCATGCTGGCCCGCACCAGCAAGGCCAGCATCACCATGTCGAGCTTTTCAAACTGGTCGCGCAAATCATCCGACCGCGTGTCCACCAGATTGCGCAAGCGCTGTTCAATCAGGATCACCAGCGCCTGAAACTCGCCGACCTTGTCGCGGAAGCTGCGGTAGGCGCCGAAGCTGTGCTTGGAGGCCTCATGCTCGGCCAATTGCGCCAGCTTGGACGCCTCGCGGCACTGTCGCTCCAGCGCGCCCAGCAGTTCCTTGACCTCTTCGCGGGTGTATTGCCGTTTAGCCATGTCCGCCCGACCCGTGGTTCGCCGAGAAAGTTTGATTCCAAGCCAGCGTATAACACGAACGCCCAGCTTTGGTCGACTTTCCGACACGACCAACCGCGCGATAACGCGCCGCGGTTGGTTAAATTTCAGTGACTTATCCGGCGCCATGCGACGGCGCGCAATTTGCATTGCATCGCAGCAATCCGCGCATCAAACCAACCCGCCGCCAGCCGATGAGGGCCGAAACACACCATGAAACTCGACATCGACAGCGTTCACGCCGAAGCGCTGGCTGCGCGCTTTCCCCGTCTGGCGTTTTTGCTGGATCAATTGCGCTTTGGTCCGCGGGCGGAGGTCGCCGCCAGCCGCCTGACGGCGGAGGAAATGGATTTCCTGCTGGCGCAGTATCAGGCGGGCGGCCCGGCGCTGCTGTCGCGGGCGGCGC
>CALGOL010000175.1 GCA_937960755.1 uncultured Azospirillum sp. | reverse complement strand
GGAATCCGGGTTTCGCCGTCGAACGCCGTTCGCCCTTCTTTAAGGAAGACGCCGAGGAGGCGGGGGAAAACCCGACGCAGACGCCGCCGATTGACGAGCCGACGGCGACGCCGGAAACACCGCCGCGCGTCGGCTCCGGCGCCGGTCCAACGTTATTCAACATCACCAAACGCCCACCCGCCGACGACGCGCCGGAGGTGTACGAACTGCCGCCGCTCGATCTGTTGCAGGCCCCCGACCCGCGGGAAGCCCGGCGCGAGCAGTCTCCCGCGGCGCTGGAGGCCACCGCCAAGGAGTTGGAAGGCGTGTTGGCGGATTTCGGCGTGCGCGGTGAAATCCACAAGGCCCACCCCGGCCCGGTGGTGACGCTTTACGAGCTGGAGCCGGCGCCCGGCACCAAATCCGCCCGCGTCATTGGTCTGGCCGACGACATCGCCCGCTCGATGAGCGCCAATTCGGTGCGCGTCGCCGTGGTGCCGGGGCGCAACGTCATCGGCATTGAGCTGCCCAACCAGGTCCGCGAAACCGTACTGCTGCGCGAATTGCTGGCGGACGAGGCGTTCGCCCGCCACGGCGGCAAGCTGGTGCTGGCCCTGGGCAAGGACATCGGCGGCCATCCGGTGGCGGCCGACCTGTCGCGCTTCCCCCATTTGCTGGTCGCCGGCACCACCGGTTCGGGCAAGTCGGTGGCGATCAACACGATGATCTTGTCGCTGCTCTACCGCCTGCCGCCGGAGCGCTGCCGCTTCATCATGATCGACCCCAAAATGCTGGAGTTGTCGGTCTATGAAGGCATCCCGCATTTGCTCGCCCCCGTCGTCACCGACCCGAAAAAAGCCGTGGTCGCGCTGAAATGGACGGTGCGGGAAATGGAGGAGCGCTATCGCAACATGTCGAAGCTGGGGGTGCGCAACGTTGACGGCTATAACGCCCGGCTGCGCCAAGCCCGCGCCGACGGCGAATCGCTGACAAGGCGGGTGCAGACCGGCTTCGATCCCGATACCGGCAAACCGTTGTATGAAGAACAGCCGCTCGACCTGACCGAGTTGCCCTACATCGTCGTCATCGTCGACGAAATGGCCGATCTGATGCTGGTGGCGGGCAAGGACATCGAAGCCGCCATTCAGCGGCTGGCGCAGATGGCGCGCGCCGCCGGGATTCATCTGGTGATGGCGACGCAGCGGCCGTCGGTGGACGTCATCACCGGCACCATCAAGGCCAATTTCCCCACCCGCATCTCCTTCCAAGTCACCTCCAAGATCGACAGCCGCACCATCCTGGGCGAACAGGGCGCCGAACAACTATTGGGCCAAGGCGACATGCTCTATATGGCCGGCGGCGGCCGCATCACCCGCGTGCATGGGCCGTTCGTCTCCGACCATGAGGTCGAAATGGTGGTGCGCCACCTCAAGGCGCAAGGCGAGCCGGCCTATGTCGACGCGGTGCTGGAGGATGAAGACGGCGAAAGCGGCGGCGATTGGGACGGCGACGCCCCGGCCAAAGGCCGCGACGGCGGCGGATCGGGCGACGAGCTGTACGACAAGGCGGTCGCGGTGGTGTGCCGCGAGCGTAAGGCCACCACCTCTTACATTCAGCGCCAGTTGCGCATCGGCTATAACTCGGCCGCCCGACTGATCGAGCGGATGGAGGCGGAAGGCGTGGTCTCCAAACCCAATCACGCCGGCAAGCGCGACGTGCTGGCCCGCAACATCGACGAGGAGTAAGCGATATGCGGCCCGTCTGCGCGGCTTTCCTGGCGGTCAGCCTCGACGGTTGCATCGCCAGAAGCGATGGCCGGCTGGATTGGCTGGACGCCGCCAACGCCGCGGCGCCGCCGGGGGAGGACTTCGGCTACGCCGCATTCTACGCTGGCATCGACGCGGTGGTGATGGGGCGCGGCACTTTTGAAACCGTCGCCGGTTTTGACGTCTGGCCGTTCGACGGCAAGCCGACCACGGTGCTGACCAGCCGGCCGGCGACGCTGAGCAAGGCGCGCTTCGCCGACAAAGTCACAACGCTGGGCGCGGCGCCGGCGGAAGTGGCGGCCCGTTGCGACGCCGCTGGCGCGCGCCGGCTCTACATCGACGGCGGCGAAACCATCCGGCGTTTTCTGGCGGCGGGGCTGCTGGACGAACTGACGCTGACGGTGATTCCGGTTGCGTTGGGCGAAGGCCGCCGCCTGTTCGGCCCCCTGGAAAAGGATCTGGCGCTAGACCATGTGACCACCAGAACCTTCGACTGCGGCTATGTTCAACTCGCCTACCGCGTTCGCCGCGACCAGCATCGTCCGGCGCCGCCCCTGTCATAAGGATGTCGACCCCTTGCGCAGCTTCTTGAAATCGGCCGCCGCCGCCGCCCTGATCGCGACGGCCGCCCCATTGTCGGCGGCCTGCGCCGCATCGGCGCTGGAATTCGGCGGCGAGCGCGCCCTGTCCGCCGTCATAGGCTGGCGGCACGATCGAGATGAACATC
>CALGOL010000174.1 GCA_937960755.1 uncultured Azospirillum sp. | reverse complement strand
CCGCAGCTCTCTCTGGCCTTCGGCGAATGCATATGAATTCCGGACAGCAGTGGGCCTTCGCCGGGGTGACGGGGAAAAGTTGATCGATAAGATAACTGGAAGCCCCCCTACTCGACGCCCTCGAACGGATCGTCCTTCAGGTTGGCGCTAAAGCCGAAATAGTCCCAGGTCTTGCGCATGTGTTCCGGCAAAGGGGCCGTCGCGTCCACCACGCCCTTGCCGCGCGGATGCGGCAGGACGATGCGCCGGGCGTGCAAATGCGTCTGGCGCGGCAGGTCGGAGCCGGACAGGAAAGCGTCTTGGCCGGCGTACTTGCCGTCGCCCAAAATCGGCGTGCCGATCGCCGCCATATGGACGCGAAGCTGATGGGTGCGGCCGGTGCGCGGCCACATGGCGACGAACGCCGCCCGCGTCCCGGCGTGCTCCAGCACGTTGAACATGGTGACGGCGCGCAACGACGGCTCATTGTCGTCCGCCACCCGCTCGCCGCGCGAGCCCGGATGCTTGGCCAGCGCCAGATCGATCTTGCCCTGAAACGGCTTCGGCACGCCCACGGTGGCGGCCCAGTAAATCTTGCGCACGTCCTTGCCGCGGAACATTTCCGTCAGCTTGGCCGCCGCCCAGACGTTGCGCGCCAGCACCAAAGCGCCGGATGTATCGCGGTCGAGGCGATGCACCAGCCGGGGCCGTTCCTCCGCGTCGAAGGTCAGCGCGTCCAGCATGGCGTCGAGGTGCTTAGAAGTGCCGGTGCCGCCCTGCACCGCCAGCCCGGCCGGCTTGTCGATCACCAAAACGTCGGCGTCGCGATAGAGCACGCGGGCGCGCAGCTCCGCCGCGTCCTTCTCCGACAGCGCCAGCCGCGCCGCCTTGGCGGGCTTTTCGCCCTCGGCGCTCACCGCCGGTATCGGGGCGGCTTGGATCGGCGGCACGCGGATGCTCTGCCCCGGCTCCAGCCGCGTTCCGGCTTCCGCCCGCTTGCCCTCGACCCGCACCTGTCCGGTGCGCAGCAGCTTTTGCAAGTGGATGTGCGACAGGTCGGGATAATGCCGCTTGAACCAGCGGTCCAGACGGATATCGGCCTCATCGGCGGCGACAGTACGGGTTTCAACCTTGCTCACGGCGCGGCCCCAGGGGAAAAAAGTAAACGTATCAAGGCCATGCCGGCAAAAAAGCCGCCAAGGGACAAGACAAGCGACGCCGCCATGTACGCCATGGCGGAAAGCTGGGCATTCCGCTCCCACAACGCGCCGAAATCAAGCGCGAAAGAGGAAAAGGTGGTCAGACCGCCCAGCACGCCGACCATCAGAAAGCTGCGCAGTTCCGGCGGCGGCGACCAGAACAGGGCGGCGGCCTCCGCCAGCAGCCCCATCATGGTGCAGCCCAACAGATTGACCGCCAGGGTGCCGAAGGGAAAACCGCCGCCGGTCCACGCCATCACTGAGGAAGCGATGAGATAGCGGGCGACGGAGCCGAGCGCCCCGCCCGCCGCCACCGCCGCCATATGGGACACCGCGAGCGACATTCAAACCGCTTTCAGCCCTATCTTCGTTATTCTGATTCCCGTCATTCCGGCGAAGGCCGGAATCCAGAGCGTTTCAGCAACGTACCCGAATTGCCCTGGACCCCGGCCTTCGCCGGGGTGACGAGGGTTAATCTTCAGGGGGATTGGTATTAGCGCGTCGGCGCCGGCGGGTTCTTGGAATAGTCGTAGAAGCCCTTGCCGGCCTTGCGGCCGACCCAGCCGGCTTCGACATACTTCACCAGCAACGGGCACGGGCGGTACTTGCTGTCGGCCAAGCCGTCGTAAAGCACCTGCATGATCGCAAGGCAGGTGTCGAGGCCGATGAAATCGGCGAGCTCCAGCGGCCCCATCGGATGATTGGCCCCAAGCTTCAACGCGGTGTCGATGGCGTGGACGCCGCCGACGCCTTCATACAGCGTGTAGACCGCCTCGTTAATCATCGGCAACAGGATGCGGTTGACGATAAAGGCCGGGAAGTCCTCCGCCACCGCCGCGGTCTTGCCGATGCGCGCCGTCAGTTCCGCCACCGCGTTGAAGGTTTCTTCGCTGGTGGCGATGCCGCGGATCAGCTCGACAAGCTGCATCACCGGCACCGGGTTCATGAAATGCATGCCCAGGAACTTCGCCGGACGGTCGGTCGCCGCCGCCAGCCGGGTGATGGAGATCGACGAGGTGTTGGTGGCGATGATGGCTTCCGGCTTCAGATTGCCGGTCAACGCTTTGAAAATATCGCGTTTGACCGCTTCATTCTCAATCGCCGCTTCAATCACCAGATCGCATTCGCCGAACGCCGCCAATTCGGTGGCGGTGGCGATGCGGGCCATGGCGGCGGCCTTGTCGGCTTCGGTCAGCTTGCCCTTGGCGATTTGCCGATCCATGCCGGCGGCGACGGCCTCCAGCGCTTTGGTCAAAGCCTCCGGCGCCACGTCCATCAAAACGACGTCGAGGCCGGAAAGCGAACAGACATGCGCGATGCCGCGGCCCATTTGGCCGGCGCCGATCAGGCCGATACGGTTGATGGTGGTCATGGCTGGAGTATTCCCGTGCAAAATCGTTGGAGAAGGCGGCAAGCGGGGCGTTGCGCCCCGCCCCGTCACTTCCCGGCCAGCGCTTCCGTAAACTCAGGCACCGCTTTGAACAGATCGGCGACCAGACCATAGTCGGCGACCTGGAAGATCGGCGCTTCTTCGTCCTTGTTGATGGCGACGATGACTTTGCTGTCCTTCATCCCCGCCAGATGCTGTATGGCGCCGGAAATGCCCACCGCGACATAGAGCTCGGGCGCGACAATCTTGCCGGTCTGGCCGACCTGATAGTCGTTCGGCACGAAGCCGGCGTCGACCGCGGCGCGGGACGCCCCGACCGCGGCGCCCAGCTTGTCGGCCAACGCTTCCAGCAGCACGAAGTTTTCGCCCGACCCCATGCCGCGACCGCCCGACACCACCACGCGGGCGGCGGTCAGTTCCGGGCGTTCCGACTTGGTCAGCTCCTGGCCGACGAACTTGGCGAGCGCCGATTCGGCTTCCGCCGCCACGCTTTCCACCGCAGCGGCGCCGCCTTCGGCCGGGGCGGCCTCAAACGCGGTGGCGCGCACGGTCAGCACCTTGACGGGGTCTTTGCTCTGCACCGTGGCGATGGCGTTGCCGGCGTAAATCGGCCGCTCGAAGGTGTCGGCGGAGACCACCGCGGTGATTTCCGAAATCGCGGCGACGTCCAGCAGCGCGGCGACCCGCGGGGCGAGGTTCTTGCCGAACGAGGTGGCGGGAAGCACGACGGCCGAAGCGCCGGCCGCCAGCTTGACCGCCAGCGGCGCGACGTTTTCCGCCAACCCGTGGGCGTAGGCTGGCGAATCCGCCAGCAGCACCTTGGCGACGCCGGCGGCCTTGGCCAGCGCTTCCGCCACCGGCGCCGCGCCGTGACCGGCCACCAGGGCGTGAACCTCGCCGCCCAGCTTCAGCGCGGCGGCGAGCGCATTCAGCGTCGCCGGCTTGAGGTGAGCGTTGTCGTGATCGGCGATAAGGAGAACGGCGGCCATGGGTCAGATCACCTTCGCTTCATTCTTCAACTTGTCCACCAAGGCCGCCACGTCGGCGACCTTCACCCCGGCTTGGCGCTTGGGCGGCTCCGCCACCTTCAAGGTGACGAGGCGGGGGGCGACGTCGACGCCCAACGCTTCCGGCGTCAGGGTTTCAATCGGCTTCTTCTTCGCCTTCATGATGTTGGGCAGCGAGGCGTAGCGCGGCTCATTAAGGCGCAAATCGGCGGTGACGACGGCAGGAAGCGTCACTTCCACCGTCTCCAGCCCGCCGTCGATTTCGCGCGTCACCAACGCGACGCCGTCGCCGACGGCCACCTTGGAGGCGAAGGTCGCCTGCGGCCAGCCCAACAGCGCCGCCAGCATCTGGCCGGTCTGATTGCAATCGTCGTCAATCGCCTGCTTGCCTAAGATGACGAGCTGCGGCTGTTCCTTGTCCACCAGCGCCTTCAGCGCCTTGGCGACCGCCAGCGGCTGAAGTTCGGCGTCGGTCTGGACCAGAACGCCGCGGTCGCCGCCGATGGCGAGCGCGGTGCGGATGGTTTCCTGGCACTGGGAAACGCCGAGGGAGGCGATCACCACCTCCGACGCTTTGCCGGTTTCCTTGAGCCGAACCGCTTCTTCGACGGCGATTTCGTCGAACGGGTTCATGCTCATTTTGACGTTGGCGGTCTCAACGCCCGATCCGTCCGCCTTGACGCGGATTTTCACGTTGTAGTCGACCACGCGCTTGACCGGGACCAATACCTTCATGTCCGACCCTTACCTGCAATTATAATACGCCACAGCGGCGCACGCCTGTGACAAGAGGCGACTTGGAAGTCTTCTGCGACCATATGAGGCGGCGGCGGACCCTGTCAACGCCGCCCGCAAGCCGCTGCGCTCATCCTTGCGGGTCCGCCACCCGCCCGGCGGGAAAACCAGCCGACGCCGCATAGCGCCGCATCTTGCCGCGCACGTCCCCCAACGCCGGGGTTAAAAACACCACGCCGGGGAAATCGCCGATCGCCGCCGGTGCGGCGATCAATGCGCCGCCGTAGCGCCGACCCGCCAGCCCCAAATCAAACAGCGCCAATCGCCCGTCGGCCAGCGCCGCCCGCAGCGCCGGGTGTTCCGTCATCAAGCGGCGACAGTCGGCGCCGACGCCCCAC
>CALGOL010000173.1 GCA_937960755.1 uncultured Azospirillum sp. | reverse complement strand
TACGAGATTACAAGGTGACTGGAGTTCAGACGTGTGCTCTTCCGATCTATAACGCTTGGCCGACGCCGAAATCGGTCTCGTCCTGCGATGTCGTTGGCAGGGTGTGCAGCTTGGCCGCGTCCCTGCTCGCGGCGACGGCGACGGCCACGCGCTCCAGCCGCTGAATCAGCGGGGCCAAGCGATCAACCTGCGACGCGCCGGAAGCGGCGACCACGCGCCAGCCGCCGGCGGTCGATGTCAGCAGAACGGCGCGGCGGTAAGCGATCAGCCGGCGGGTGTCGTTGACGATGGCGAAATACAGCGCCTCCGGCGTCTCGGCGGCGCGCAGGCCCCGCAGCAGGGTAAGCAGCACGCCCAGCGCGTCGTCCATCCCGCCCCCCTTTTGCTTTACGCCTATTGCGTCGGAGCGGTCGGGTTCGCCGCCGCCGCATCGAACACGGCCGAGCCGGTCATTCCCGCCATAAACGGCGCGCTTTTCGCGTCACGCCGCGGTTCGGCGAAAACGGCGACGGTTTGGCTGCCGGGGTCGATCCGTCCGTCAACGCCGGTGACCACCGCCGAGAAGGTTTCGCCGGTTTCATCGACGGTGAAGCGGAGCGGCAAGCCAGGGCGCAGCCAGGCCGCCCAATGGGACGGCGTCAGCGCCTCGATACGCAAAGTGCGGTCATCAATAAGTGAAATCAATGGCTTGCCGGCTTCGATACTGGCGAAGGCGCGGGCTTGAACGTCGGTCGCCACGCCGTCGAAAGGCGCGCTGATGACGCAGTAGCGCAAAACGCCGCGGCGTTCGTCCAGCAGCGCGGCGGCCTTGTCGACTTCCGCCGCCGCTACGCGGACGTCGACCTTGCCGACCGATCCCATGCGGTCGAGCCGCTGAAGGTTGGTCAGCCGGGCTTGGGCGCCGTCCAAATCCGCCTGCGCGGCCTTGGCGCGCGCCTGCTCCAGCGAACAGTCGAATTCGGCCAGCACGTCGCCCTTGGCGACGCGGCCGCCACGCTCCGCCGTCACCCGCAACAGCCGACCGCTGATTTGCGCCGACAACGTGGTTTCAACGCGCGGCGCGATCACGGCGCGGGCGCTGAGCTCAGTCTTTGTTTGTTGAGCCGCCGCGGATTCCGCCGCCAGCATCACCGCCAGCGCCGTGACAAGCCTGTTCACCGGCGGGGCTCCTTAACGATGCAAGTGCGCCGGGCCGACCGCAAGGCGTCGCAGAACCGAGCGGCTTCGTTAGGACTGTTGAAGCCCGTCGCCAGCAATGCGACGAACTCTTTGCCGTCGCTGCGCCGCATGTTCGGGACGTAGAGCGGCGACAGGCCGGCGGTTAGCCGGGGGTTCCGCTTGACGATGGCCGCCCAATCATCTTCCGCTGCGGCGCTGTTGGCGAAGACGTCCAAGCGGGCCTGGT
>CALGOL010000172.1 GCA_937960755.1 uncultured Azospirillum sp. | reverse complement strand
ATCGCCGCCGTAAGCCGCCAGCGTCGCCGCCACGCCCTGGCCAAGCATCCAATCCAGCACCTCCGCCGGGTTGGGCGCGAACTGCAATTGCAGCAGGCTGCGCCACATCTCCTCCTGGCCGCCGCGCAGATAAACCACGTCGTCGACGCAAGCGCCGCGCGCCGCCAGCGCCAAACGGCGAAAGGCCAGCAATTCGTCAATGGTTTCAATCACCGCGGCGCCGCGGCCGATCATGTTGCCCAGGTATACGATGCGGTCGCCGACGCAAAACCGCGCCGCCAAAGCGGCGTGAACGCCGCGCAGCCGATCGGCCTCCGCATGTATCGCCCCCACCGCCCAGATGCGGCGCGGCTTCCCTAAATCAACGAAACGCTGGCTTTCAGCCAAGGCGCGCCTCCGGCCAAGAACGCGACGGCGGCGGGTTGCGCCGCACACGGCGAGCATAGCCGCAACTTTGGAATTATACCAACGGTCCTAGATGATGACCGTTGGTATTCCGAGCCAAGCAGCGAGGCGGCGGCCCATGCCGCCGAACGCCCTAAATTCTGACGAGTCGGAGTATAAGGCCGCTGGCGTGACACCAATCCGCCGAAAGATCGACCTTTAGGCGGATTGGTGAAGCCCGCGCGGCGATTAAGCGTCACCACCTTCGCCGGACCGACCCCAAGGGTCAGTCATTCGGCGGGCGGTATGATTGGGGGAAAAAGACGCGAAAACAAACGCCCAAAAAAAAGGGCGCCGGCTCAACGCCCGCGCCCTTTTTGCATTCCCCGCCGGCCTGACGGCGGGCTGTCGCTGAAAACGCCGCTGTTACGCCGCCTTTTTCAGCACCTGCTCCAGCCGTTCGGTGGCCTTGATCTCATCGATGCGCTCAACCGCCGCCAACTCCCGCGCCAAACGCTCCAGCGCGGCTTGGTAAATCTGCCGTTCGCTGTAGGATTGATCGGCCGGATCGGCGCCGCGATAAAGGTCGCGCACCACTTCGGCGATGGACACCGGATCGCCCGAGTTGATCTTGGCTTCGTATTCTTGGGCGCGCCGGCTCCACATGGTGCGGCGAACCCGCGAGCGACCCTGCAACGTTTCCAGCGCCGTGCGAATCCGGTCCTTGCTGGACAGGCGGCGCAAGCCCGAATTTTTCGCCTTGGAAATCGGCACCTTCAGCGTCATGCGCTCTTTTTCGAAGGTGATGGCGTAGAGTTGAACCTGCTGACCCGAAATGCTGTACGTTTCGATGCCTTCGACACGGCCGACGCCGTGCGCCGGATAGACAACGAAATCTCCGGTTTCGAACTCAAGCTTGCTGGACATCGGGAATGGCTCTCACTTCATCAACGTCGCGCCATTTCGCCGCCGCGGTGGAACGCGGCGCATAAAGAGACAAAGGCGCCGCGCCGATACGGGGGAGGAACCATCCGCACCAACGACGACGACGATAATGACCCTTGTTCGCTTAGGAAGGCCGGCAATGACGCGGGGGGCCGGCTTCAGCGACAAGCAGTATAGCGAAGTTACGAGCGAGTTACAAACGTCGCGACGGCGTCAACGATTGGTTAACGCCTTTTTTCCGCCGCGAGCCGTCAGCCGGCGCCCTTGCCGGCCTTGGGCGAGAAGAATTTCTCAAACTTGCCGTCAACGCCTTTCATGGCGTCGGCGTCCGGCAGCGAGGGAATCTTGCGCGCCAGATTCGGCCACTGAGCCGCATACTCCCGGTTCAGCTCCATCCACTTTTCCGCCGCCGGGTCGGTGTCGGGCAGGATCGCCTCCGCCGGGCATTCCGGTTCGCAGACGCCGCAATCGATGCATTCGTCGGGGTGAATGACGAGCATGTTCTCGCCTTCGTAAAAGCAATCCACCGGACAAACTTCGACGCAGTCGGTGTACTTGCAGCGAATGCAATCATCCGTAACGACATACGGCATCTTATGGTTCTCCTGACTCAACAGCCGTTTTCGCGGAACTCCGCCCGATGACGCGCGCCGGCGGCCGCGCATAAAGCCGGGCGCCGGCGCCAAAGCGCCAGTATAGCCGCTGACCGCCCGTCACGCCAAGCCGAGCAGCGCACTAACACGGTCAACGCCGCGCTTCAACCCTACATGCGCGCGCCCTGGCGTTTATTGCGCTGCGGCTGTTGACGAGCGTCAAGCCGAACGCGACGTCAGCGCTTGCCGGCGCGGCGTCCAGCCAGGCGCCCGCGCCAAGGAGCGTCGCATTCTTGCGCGATTACGGTGAATGTTCATTCCTTATTCCACAAAAAAGATTTCACGCTTTTGTGATGAGATAAAAAGTAAATCGCCCGATCTAACGCCATGACATGCCTGATCTGACGCGACGCAGGATATCTGATTGTCGAATCCGACCGCTAATCCGGCATAGCCTCAAAACAGCGACCGCTTGACCGCGACGGCGACAAAGGACGGATGGCGAAATGCGCAGCACTGCGGCGACACTGGCGGGCGGCTTGGCCGCTTTGGCGCTGGCGATGGGAATCGGTCGATTCGCCTATACCGCCATCCTGCCGGCGATGCAGGCGCAAGCCGGCCTGTCGGTGGCGAACGCCGGCTGGCTGGCCTCGCTCAACTTTCTGGGCTATTTCCTCGGCGCCGTCGCCGCCGCGTGGGTTCCGCGCGGCCTTGCGCGAACCTGGATTTTTCGCGCCGCGTTGGCGTTGTCGGTCGCCACCACCGCCGCTATGGGCCTGACCGATGCTTTCCTGGCTTGGCAGGTCGCGCGCTTCCTATCCGGGCTGGCGTCGGCCGGGGTGTTTATTCTTAGCGTCGCTATGGCGCTGGACGCGCTGGCCCGCGCCGGGGCGGAACGCTGGGCGGGCTGGCTCTACACCGGCGTCGGGGCGGGAATCGCCGGC
>CALGOL010000171.1 GCA_937960755.1 uncultured Azospirillum sp. | reverse complement strand
CTGGCGCGGGGCGCACGCCGGGGTGTTGGAGGCGACCTTGAAGGCGATGGCGGCGCTGGGCTCCCGTCCGCGCGACATCGTCGCCGCGGTGGGGCCCTGCATCGCCCAGCGCTCTTACGAAGTCGGGCCGTCGTTTCCCGACAGCTTCATCGCCGAAGACCCGGTCAATAAGGATTATTTCGCCCAAGCGCCGCGGCCGGGACACTGGCTGTTCGACCTGCCTGGCTACATCACCAAGCGGCTGGGCGACGCCGGGGTCGGGCTGATCCAGCGCTGCCCCAACGACACCTTTGTCGAAGAGGATCGTTTTTTCAGCTATCGTCGGTCCTGCATGCGCGGCGAATCCGATTATGGCCGCGGCTTGTCGGTGATCGTGATTAACGCCACCCCGTGACCGGCGCGGTAAAGACTCGCCGCAGTTGGTTTTAACCCGAAACAATTCCCTGGCTGTGGCTGAAATGTCATGCCGCTCAACTTCCTTAGTTGGCGCAGCGAAAAGTCTCACCCGCAACAGTCGCGACCTATTGCCAATCTTGGTTAATAAAGGCAAATTTATCCACAGGGCGGCGACGCCGAATCCATCTATTTTGACCGGGCGGAGATCTGCCGGGCGGAAATTGACAACGTCTGTTTCAGGCGGGGCGGGAGAGCGGCCATGGGCGCTGCGTGGCGGCAAGAATGGAATATGGGTCAGCCGGGCATCGACGACGATCACCGCGCCACCTATGCGCTGGTGCAAAAATTCATCAATCTGCCCACTGATGATTTATGGCGCGACGACGGCGTGAAGCTTTTGAAAGAGCTGCGCGCATTGTCGGTTGAGCACTTCGCCCGCGAAGAAAAAGTGCAAAAAGCCATTCGTTTTCCGGGCGCCGCCGATCATCACGACCAGCATGTTCGGCTGTTGGCGATGCTGGACGAGATGATTAGCCAGGTGGACCAGGAAAACGCGCTGTTTCCCTTCGCCTATGTCAAGGACCGCGCCGACCGGCTGCTGCAATTTTGGTTTCTGGAGCATTTCGCCAAGTCTGATATGCAGATGAAACCTTATATCGCTAAGGTTTTAGCTCGGTTGTAAGCGCCGAGGGGCGCTCAGGCCCCGGCGGCGGCGCGGCCCAGGTCGGTGAGGACGAGGATTTCCTCGCCGTCTGGTCCCGGCTCCATGCGGATCAATTCGCGGTTTTCCAAGAACGCCCAGCGCGGCGCGTCGGCGGTGGTGGCCTTCCAGCCTTGCGCCAGCTTAACCAGCACGTCGCGATCAGATTCCGCCAACCGCGGCGGGGCCTTTGGCGTCGGCGCCTT
>CALGOL010000170.1 GCA_937960755.1 uncultured Azospirillum sp. | reverse complement strand
CAAGACACGCCAAGCCGTCGTCGCCGGGGGGGTGAACCACCGTGGCCGCCAGGGTGACGCCGGCGCCCGGTTGGCGGGCCGGCGACAGCCGCGGGTCGACCTGCACTTCGCTGGCCGGCCCCGCCGCCTCAACCTTACCAGCGCGCAGCAACACCAGATAATCGGCCAGCCGCTCCACTTCGGCGATATCGTGACTGACGTAAAGCGCCGGGATTTTCAGCGCGCCGTGCAAGCGCTCCAGATAGGGCAGGATCTCATCCTTGCTGATGCGGTCGAGCGCCGCGAGCGGCTCATCCATTAACAGCAAACTGGGTTGCGCCAGCAGGGCGCGGCCGATGGCGACGCGCTGACGCTCGCCCCCCGACAGCTTGAGCGGCGCGCGGTCCAGCAAATGGCCGACGCCGAGCAGTTCGGTCACCTCGTCAAAGGCGACCGCCGGGGTTTCGCCCTTTTTCACCACGCGGGAATAGCCGAACAGCATGTTGGCCCGCACCGACAGGTGGGGGAACAGGTTGGCTTCTTGAAAGACGTAGCCGATCGGCCGGCGGTGGGGCGCCCGGAAGTCGCGGCCCTGTTGCCAGACGTCGCCGTTGAGCGAAAAAAAGCCGTCTTCCGCCCGCTGCAAACCGGCGACGCAGCGCAAGACGGTGGTCTTGCCGCAGCCGGACGGGCCGAACAGCGCGGTGACGCCCACCGCCGGGGCGCGAAATCCGACATCCAGCGCAAAATCGCCGAAACGGCCGCGAAAGCGCGCCTCCATCCCCTGCGCCGCACTCATGACCGGCCCTTTCCGACCCGTTTTTCCCCAACCCGTTTTTCCCCAACCCGTTTTTCCAACGTCATCACCGCGAAAATCACCAGGAAAGAGAAGATCACCATGCCGCCGGCCAGGATATGCGCCTTGTCCCATTGCAGGGTTTCGACATAGTCGAACACCAGCATCGACAACACCTTGGTTTCGCCGGGGATATTGCCGCCGATCATCAAGACGACGCCGAATTCCCCCACCGTATGGGCGAACCCCAGCACGGCGGCGGTGAGGAAACCCGGCCGCGCCAACGGCAGCGCGACCGAGAAGAATGCGTCCCAGGGCGAGGCGCGCAAGGTGGCGGCGGCCTCCAGCGGCCGGTCGCCGAACGCCTCAAACGCATTGCGCACCGGCTGCACCACGAACGGCATGGAGAAAAGCACCGAGCCGATGACCAGCCCTTCAAAGGTGAAGGCCAGCGAGCGCGCCCCCCACAAAGGGGCGAGCCAGCCGCCCAGCCCGTGCGGCCCCAGCGTCAGCAGCAAATAAAAACCCAGCACGGTGGGCGGCAGCACGAGCGGCAAAGCCACCACCGCCGCCACCGCTTCCTTCCACCACGCTTTGGACCGCGCCAGCCACCACGCCAGCGGCGTGCCGACAATCAGCAAAATGACCGTGGTCAGCGCGGCCAGTTTGACGGTCAGCCAGATGGGGCCAAAGTCGATCATCGTTCCTTGCTTTACTTCGCGGCGACGCCATAGCCGAAGGATTCGATCACCTTCAGCGCTTCCGGCGATTTCAGGAAGTTATAGAACGCCTTGGCGACCGCGTCATTCGCGGCTTTTTTCAGCAGGGCGGCGTCCTGGCGGATCGGCTCGTGCAGCGCGGCCGGGACCACCCAATAGGCGCCGTCGCCTTTCTTGATGACCTGCGACAGCGCGACAAAGGCGTACTCGGCGGCGCCGGTGTCGGCGAATTGCAAGGTTTGCGCGATGTTGGCCCCTTGCACCAGCTTCGGCGTCAGCGCTTCGTAGACCCCCATCTTGGTCATGGCGGCGACCGCCGCGGCGCCGTAGGGCGCGGCCTTGGGGTTGGCGATGGCGATTTTGTCAAACTTGGCCTCGCGCAGCGCGGCGTCGCCGACCGGACGCTTGGCGTCCTTGGTCCACAAGACCAGCGTCCCGATAGCGTAGGTGAAGGTCGAGCCCTGCACGGCGAACCCCTCCGCCGCCGCCTTCTTCGGCGTCGTGTCGTCGGCGGACAGGAAAACGCCGAACGGCGCGTCTTGGGTGATCTGGGCGTAAAGCTGGCCAGTGGCGCCGAAGCTCAACACCGCCTTGTGGCCGGTGGCGGCTTCAAACAGCTTGGCGATTTCCTTCGCCGGCTCGGTGAAGTTGGCGGCGACGGCGACATTGACTTCGCCGGCCTGGGCGGATGCCGAGATGGAAAACGCCGTGGCGAACGCGACGGCGAAATGTGCGACTTTCATGGAAGAACGTCTCCTTGCGGCGGGGGGCGTCGATATATAGTCAGACTACATATCGATCCCTCCGACGGCAAGACTCGATTTCGCCGCGCCGCAGCATTTCCGTCACCCGACTGACCGCGGCGCTGCGAATCAGATTACGACTTGGATCAGCCGGCCGGCTTGCCAAAGCGCTGGCCGGGCACGGTGAACATGCCGGCCTTGATGCTGCGGCCCATCTGGCGGGCTTTGACCATGGCTTCCGCCGCCATCGCCGGCGGCAATGTTTCGTTGGCGGCTTTTTCAAACAGGTCGAGCCAGATGTCGAAATGTTCCGGCTCAATCGGGTGCTTGGCGTGCGCCATGAACTGATTGCCGCGATAGCGCCCGGTTTTCAGCAGCGCCGATGACCAAAAGTCGATAACGACCTGAACATGCGCCTCAAAATCGGCGACGGTCTGCTCAAAAAACGGTCCCAGCACCGGATCGTCATGGCAAAGATCATAGAAGCGCCGCACCAGACGCTCCATCTCGGCTTCGCCGACTGTTGCGCTGACGGCCGGCGACGCCGGGGCCGAACTGCCGCTATCATTCATGATATAAGGTTCCTTTCGCTATTGGCGGCGGTTTCGGCGGCCGCGCCGCTTGCGGGGGGGCTTGCGAGTTGATACCACAAGAGTCATGAACCGTTCACCCTTCCAACGTTTGCGCGACGGCGTCGCCGGCCTCGCCTACGGCAACCCGCTCTATGCTTTCATGCTGAGCGGGCCGGCCCCGGTCGCCTTGGCGGTGGCG
>CALGOL010000169.1 GCA_937960755.1 uncultured Azospirillum sp. | reverse complement strand
AAGCCGATGGCGGCGATTGGCGGCGACGGCTTGCCGTTGCAGCCGCCGGGGCGCATGCAACTGGCGCAGGCCGCCCCGCCCGCTCAACCGGCGCAAAACGGCGAGACCAAGACCGACGGCGCCAAGCCGGAAGGCGGCGGCGACCCGCTGGCGGGGACCGACGCCATGTCGCCGATCAATAACGAGCAACTGCTGAAGCACTACGCCGACCGGCGCGCCGAGTTGGAAAAGGCCGCCAAGGACGTCGCGATGCGCGAGGCCCTGCTGTCGGCGGCGGAAAAGCGCATTGAGCAAAAACTGAAAGAAATGGAGAAGGTCCGCAACGAGATCCAGGGCTTATTGAAGATGGGCGACGAGCGGCAAAGCCAACAGCTTGAAAGTCTGGTGAAGATTTACGAGACGATGAAGCCGAAGGAAGCCGCCCGCATCTTTGAAGAACTGGAATTGCCGGTGTTGCTGGACGTTATCCAGAAGATGAAGGAGACCAAGACGGCGCCGATCCTCGCCGCCATGGACCCGGTGAAGGCCAAAGAAGTCACCTCCGCCCTGGTGGAGCGCCGCATTCTGCCGGCGGTGCCGCAGTAATTTGCGCGCAAAACCTGTTTCGGTGATGCGACAGCCCTTCTCCGCGGATCTGTCGCCGATTCTTCGCGCCTCGGCAATCAAAAGCCGGGCCGCAGCCTTGTCCGCCCGCGCTTTACATCAACGGCATTTCGTCCACCCACACCTTAAAGCCGATCAATGTGTTAGGGCCGAAAGTAGTGCTGAGCGGCACGTCGGCGGCGTCGCGCCCCCGCCCCATCAACACCCGACCGATGCGCGGAATGTTGTTGCGCGGGTCGAAAGTCCGCCAATGACCGTCAAGGTAAGCCTCGAACCAGCCGGCGAAATCCATCGGCCCATAGGGCGGCGGCACGCCGATATCGCCCAAGTAACCGGTGCAGTAACGCGCCGGAATATTCATGCAGCGACAAAAAGCCACGGCAAGGTGCGCATAATCGCGGCAAACCCCGCGGCGCTCCTGAAACACGTCGAACGCCGACTTGGTCGGGTTGGCGAATTCATAACCGAAGGTGATGTGGTTATGGACAAAGTCGCAAATCGCCTGCACCCGGCCCCAGCCTTCCGGCGTCGTCGCGAACAAATCCCACGCCGTCTGCATCAACCGGTCGGTTTCGCAATAGCGGCTGCCGAGAAGGAATTGCAGCGCTTCTTCCGGCAGATCCTGCACCGGATGCTGGCGCGCCTTGGGGAACACCGGATCGGGATCGGTGGAGATGCGCAGCACCGCGTCGGTGGCGATGCGCGTATGGCCCGCCGGGGCCACCAACCGCGAACACCAGTTCCCGAACCCATCCCTATAGGCGGTGATCGGCAACGGCGGATTGGTGGTCAGCCGGTCCGGCGCGATCAGGTTCGCCGACATGGAATAATGGATATTCAGCAGCAAGATCATCGGCGTGGGCTGCGGGCACTGGTAATCCAGTTCAAAACCTACTCGAATTTGCATTAACGCGTCTTTCCGTTTTACGTCCAACAATCCGCCGAACGAAGCAATCCCAGTATGGCAGATTTCGCCCCAAAAACCTTGGACTTCCGCTGCGTTGCGCAAAGGATGGGATCGTGTTTAATTGATGATGGTCAATGCAGTAAACTTCCAACAATCGACTGCCGCAATAGAATATATTTCATTAATATTCATGTAATATATCATAGAAAAGGCATCTTCGCGCCATGTTGACCATCGTCAAGGTTCACCCTGCTTGACAAGGGGCTAATTGCTCTCGCCGAATTCAATTATATCCGGGGAGAGCAAACATGCGTTGGACCCAAACGGCCCTTTTGGCCGCGTCCGTGGCGTTGCCGGCATTGATGGCGTTGACGCCGACCGCGACCCGCGCGGCGGAAGCGTCGCTCAGCGCCGAAGCCAAAGCCGCCAGCGCCAAGATTTACTTCGAACGTTGCGCCGGCTGCCACGGCGTGCTGCGCAAGGGCGCGACGGGTAAGAACCTGGAGCCCGCCAACACCGAAAAGCTGGGCCAAGAGCGTTTGGAAAAGATCATCGCCTTCGGCACCGAAGGCGGCATGGTCAACTTCGACGACATCCTGTCGAAGCAGGAAATCAAGGACATCGCCACCTATATCCGCATGACGCCCGACGCGCCGCCGGAATGGGGCATGAAGGACATGAAGAATTCTTGGAAGGTCGTCGTCCCGGTGGACAAGCGCCCGACCAAGAAGATGAACAACATCAATCTTGACAACGTCTTCTCCGTCACCTTGCGCGATTCGGGCGAAGTCGCCCTGATCGACGGCGACACCAAGAAGATCTGGAACATCGTCAAGACCGGCTACGCCGTTCACATCTCCCGCATTTCCGCTTCCGGCCGCTACGTCTACGTCATCGGCCGCGACGGCAAGCTGGACCTGATCGACCTGTGGATGGAAAAGCCGGAAGTCGTCGCCACCATCAAGACCGGCCTCGACGCCCGCTCGGTGGAAACCTCGAAGTTCAAGGGCTATGAAGACAAGTTCGCGGTCGCCGGCTCCTATTGGCCGCCGCAGTACGTCATCATGGACGGCTACACCCTTGAACCCTTGAAGATCGTGTCGACCCGCGGCCAGACCGTGGACGGCGAATATCACCCGGAACCGCGCGTCGCCTCCATCGTCGCGTCGCCGATCAAGCCGGAATGGGTGATCAACGTCAAGGAAACCGGCCTCATTAAGCTGGTTGACTACAGCGACATCAAAAACCTCAAGGAAACCACGATCGAGTCCGCAAAGTTCCTGCACGACGGCGGTTGGGACGCTTCCAAGCGTTACTTCCTGGTGGCCGCCAACGCCTCCGACAAGGTGGCGGTGGTCGACACCAAGGAAGGCAAGCTGGCGGCGCTGGTGGACACCAAGCCGAAGCCCCACCCTGGCCGCGGCGCCAACTTCGTCCATCCGCAGTTCGGCCCGGTGTGGGCGACCTCGCACCTCGGCGCGGACGTCATCACCCTGATCGGCACCGACCCCGAAAAGCATCCGAAGAGCGCTTGGAAGGTGGTGCAGGAGCTGAAGAACCACGGCGCCGGTTCGCTGTTCGTCAAGACGCATCCGAAGTCCACCAACCTGTGGGCCGACGCGCCGTTGCACCCGGAACCGGAGATCGCCCAGTCGGTCACCGTTTACGACATTAAGGACCTGTCGAAGAAGCCGACGATCCTCAACGTCGCCGCCATGGCCGGCCTGCCGGAAACCAAGGCGGTCAAGCGCGTGGTGCACGCCGAATACAACGCGGCGGGCGACGAAGTGTGGTTCTCGATTTGGGCCGGCAAAACCGACCCGTCGGCGATCGTGGTGATCGACGACAAGACCCTGAAGCCCAAGGCCGTGATTAAGGACCCCAAGCTAATCACGCCGACCGGCAAATTCAACGTGCTGAACACGCAGCACGACATCTACTAACCGTTTGACGGCGGTTGGTTGAGGAAACGGGGGATGGTGGAGCCAAGGCTCGGCCGTCCCCTTTTCTTTCTCGCCCCCGCCGTACGACTGACGAGGACTTGGCGATGGAAAGCCTGTGGGAGAAACTAAGACGGTTCCGCGTGCTGGGGGCCTCGCTGGCCGGCGCGGCGGTGATCTTCATATCGGGGATCGTCTTCTGGGGCGGCTTCAACACCGCCATGGAAGCCACCAATACGATGCCGTTTTGCATTTCGTGCCACGAAATGCGCGATAACGTTTACACCGAATACAAAAAAACCATTCATTACGAAAACCGCACCGGCGTGCGCGCCACCTGCCCGGATTGCCATGTCCCCGACCCCTGGGTCGACAAAATGATCCGCAAGGTCAAGGCGTCGAACGAGGTGTTTCATTGGCTGCTGGGTTCGGTGAACACGCCGGAAAAATTCGACGCCAAGCGGTTGGAATTGGCCAAGCATGTTTGGGAGGAAATGCGCGCCAACGACTCCCGCGAATGCCGCAACTGCCACAGCTTCGACGGCATGGGCGCCGACAAGCAAAAGCAGCGCGCCCGCAAGCAGCATGAAAACGCCCAAGCCGAAGGCAACACCTGCATCGACTGCCACAAGGGCATCGCCCACAAGCCGGTGCACCATCTGCTGAGCGAAGAGATCGGAAGAGCGTCGTGTAGGGAA
>CALGOL010000168.1 GCA_937960755.1 uncultured Azospirillum sp. | reverse complement strand
GGACACGGCGGCGGGCGACCGAGGTTTGCGTTTTTCCGGTGGTGAACGCCAACGGCTGGCGCTGGCGCGGGCGTGGCTGCGCCGGCCGGCTCTGCTGGTATTGGATGAAGCCACCGCCTCGCTGGACGACCAGACCGCCGCGGCGGTCGCGGCGGCGGTGGCGCGCCTGCAAGGCGAAACCACCGTGCTGATCGTCGCCCATCGCCTGAGCGCCGTCGCCCACGCCGATCATGTACTGTTGCTGGAGGCCGGGCGTCTCGCCGCCGCCGGCTCCTGGGAAACCGTGCGGGCGCAAGCCGGGCCCCGGCTGGCCGCTATCGGCATGCTCGATGACGCCTCGCCGCCGTCGTCATTAAACGTTTAATGATCGGTCGGCGTCTCGCCAGGTGACGATACTGTCACGGCGCTTGACGAAATCGTCCCCCCATGATTCAAAGGCCGAAGTTTATCGTTAACAGAGGAGGGCGCGCCGATGGCGGCGGAGGCGATGACGGGGGAAGAACTGCGCGCCTATCGCGACGCCTGCGGCCTTGGCCAGCAAGAATTGGCGCAAGCGCTCAACGACAAGCTGGGACGGCGCTACGACCGCAACAAGATTTCCCGCTGGGAAAACGGCGCCGAGCGTATTCCGCAATTGGTGGCGGCGGCGCTTAACCATCGCAAGGCGGGGGCGCCGGGGGGCATTCCCGCCGTAGTCGGTCTGGCCGCCGGTCCGGCGTTGGTGATGGTGTGCGTCAATCAAAAAGGCGGCGTAGGCAAGACCACCAGCACCGTCAATGTCGCTTATCTGCTGGCGCGGCGCGGGGCGCGGACCCTGGTGGTGGATTGCGATCCTCAGGCCAACGCCACCATTCATTTCGGCGTCGACCCGCATGAACGAGATTTGGCGCGTCGCACTTTAACCCATGTGCTGTTTGCCGCGACGCCGACGGCTGAAGCGGTGGTTCCGGTTTGCGACGGCCTGCTCAGCCTGTTGCCGTCAAGCATATCCCTCGCCGCCGCCGACGCGGAAATATTGAAAGAACCCAATGGCACCCTGCTGCTGCGGGAAAAGCTCGACGAGGTGCGGGACGCTTATGATTTCATCTTGATCGATTGCCCACCCAATTTGGGACAGGTGACGGTGTCGGCGCTCAACGCCGCCGACCAAGTGCTGATTCCGTCGCAGACCGAAATGCTGTCGATCATGGGCATTCCCATGCTGTTGGAGACGCTGGACAAGGTGCGGCGCCGGGTTAATCCCAAGGTGGCGGCGCTGGGGGTGCTCCCCACTCTGCACAAAGCGCGTCGATTGCAGGATCAGGCGATGATGGACGAATTGCGGCGCATCGCCGAAGGCGCGCGGCTACGGGTGTTCACTCCAGTCAAGGACGCGGCCGATTACGCCAAGGGCGTGACCGCCGGCCGGCCGGCGCTGGAGATGAATCCAGGCGCGGCGGGCGCCGACAGTTACGCCGAAGTCGCCGACGCTTTGCTGGCGCTGGCGACCAAGGGGGAGGCCCGCCATGTCGCGTAAGCTTAATCTCACTAATGCGGCGCTGCTGGGGCGGGCGGGGAATCGCGCCGCCGCTTTGTTCGGCGTCGACGACGACCGCAGCCTGCGCGAATTGGACATGGCGGCGATCACGCCCAATCCATTACAGCCGCGGCGAAATTTCGATGAAACCGCCATCGCCGCGCTGGCCGCCTCCATTGATCGGCATGGGCTATTGCAGCCTATCTGCGTGCGAGAAACCCAGGCCAATCATTACCAGATCGTCGCCGGCGAGCGGCGCTGGCGGGCCTTCCGCCAATTAGAGCGCAAAACCATTCCAGCGTTGGTGATAAAGGCCGACGATCCCAATACGCTGGCGCTGATAGAAAACTTGCAACGCGAAGACCTGGACGGGCTGGAGACGGCGAACGCCCTGTCCATCCTGTTGCAGGAACGCGGTTTGACCCATGAGCAATTGGGCGCACTGATCGGGAAAAGCCAAGCTTATGTCAGCCGTATGCTGGGGATGCTAAGCTTGCCGCGGTCGATCCTCGACGACTACGCCGCCAACCGCCACGTGCCGGCGTCGGCGGCGATGATCGTCGCCGAAACCAAGGACCCGAAATTGCAGGCGGCGCTGTGGGAGCAGGCCAAGGCGGGCCTGAGCGTGCGGGCGCTGACCGAAGCGCGCAAGATGGCGGAAACGGAAGTCCTCGCCTCGGAGGAGGATGAAGGCCCCGTGGAACAGGCCGGGCGACGGCCGGCCCGTACGCTGTCGGCCAACGCGGCGCTGCGGGCGGCGCAGAAGGGAACCGAAGCGCTGCGACTGTGGCGTGGCCGCGGCGAGGGTTTGTCGGCGGAACAAGCTGCGGCTTTGCGCGCCTTGCGTGACGAAATCGACGCTCTGCTGGGGTGAGCGGCGTCCGTCGTTTCCCGCAATCCCCGGCTGTCCGGTTCCATCTACATCTTGATTCCGGGCCGGCTCTCGGGGGGAGCGTCCCGCGCGCGTCGCGGGAAACCGTGCTAAATCAAGCTGTTACAGCGAGCTATAATTTTAATTATGGAAAAATTACGGCCGATTCACATCAATCATATCGATTGACATCAGCGGCACTTGAAGACGCCCCTTCAAATGCGAAAGAAACCCGCGGCATGCGCCGCGCCGCGCCTGAGCGTAACCGTCTGCGCATGAAACGACCTGACTGGCCGTTCATCTAGGCGGCGGTATAAAATTACCGGTGTGCAGCGCCTTGTGTTTTTGGATTAGGCTTAAATGCACCGCAGACGTCCCGGCAGGACGCGCCGTCTGGGTTGACCGGCGGCCGCCTCCCTGGTGGTCGCGTCGGAGCGGTGGATAAGCCGCCCGTCAGCAGTGGCTGCAGGTCGCCGATCAGTTGCGCGCCAAAGTTCCCAAATTGGCGGCGATGATCGACGACGCCAAAGAAAACACCCTGGCCTATACGACGTTCCCGAAGGAACGCCTCGTCAAGTCGCACTCGACCAATCCCATCAAGCGTCTGAACGGCAAGATCAAGCGCCGAACCGACGTTGCGGGTGTCTTTCCAAACGAAAAACCGTTTACGCGCCTCATCGGAGACGTCCTGCTCGAACAGAACGACGAAAGGGCCGTGCGACGCGCCCGCTACATGACGCTGAAATCCATCGGATCGCTCGGCGATGATAAAGTTCTCTTGCCGCCAGCCGTAGCCGTATGAAAACCGGGCCAGACCGCTGGGCGCATAAATGATGCGCATGCCAAATCCTACGCCACGACACGGGACATGATCGCTAAGAAAGGCGCGGCGCTCAGGCAAGACCCGTTAAATTTAGATAGACCCGCTTCATTAAACGTTTAATGAGCATACTGAGCCAGTCCCTTGGCGCAAGACGCTCCTCGCCAGATTCGCTCCGTCCGCTGGTAGATTCCACTCTTTGCTCATCCCCGCGCCTCGTTGGTCCAACGCTCCGCCCAGTCGGCGCATGCACAAACGGCGACGCCCAAGCCCCGGCCCTGGCGTCTCTCAAAGCGGTGGAATCTACCAGCGCCCACATTTTTGGCGTAATCCCACGTCAACCGCCAATCAGGGGCACGGCCTCGGTCGTGGCGAGCGGCGTCCCAAAGCATGGTGTAATACATGGCGTAATCGGTTGGCTGCTCTCCCGAAGGCGACGAGGTCGATGCAA
>CALGOL010000167.1 GCA_937960755.1 uncultured Azospirillum sp. | reverse complement strand
CAATCTGGCGCTGGCCGGCTTCGCCCGCGGCGACCGGCTGACCGCCTACGCCCACGCCGAGCATTTTTGCGGCTGAAGCGGCGCCAAGCCGCCCGCCTGATCGGCGCCGGAACGCCCCTTCCTCATTGCGCCTTTCGCCCGCCCGCCCTATGGTGCGGCGGCGCCATGTCCCGCATGTTTTCAGCAGAAGTTCCGATGACCGACCTGTCCCTGATCCGCAATTTCTCCATCATCGCCCACATCGACCACGGCAAATCGACCCTGGCCGACCGGCTGATCCAGCTTTGCGGCGGGTTGGACGCGCGCGAAATGCGCGAACAGGTGCTCGACAGCATGGATATCGAGCGCGAACGCGGCATCACCATCAAGGCGCAGACCGTCCGCCTGCTCTATAAGGCCAACGACGGGTTGACCTACACCCTCAACCTGATGGACACGCCGGGTCACGTCGACTTCGCCTACGAAGTCTCGCGCTCGCTGGCCGCCTGCGAAGGCTCGATCCTGGTGGTGGACGCCTCCCAAGGCGTCGAGGCGCAAACGCTGGCCAACGTCTATCAGGCCATCGACGCCAATCATGAAATCGTCCCGGTCCTCAACAAGATCGACCTGCCGGCGGCCGAGCCCGACCGGGTGAAGGAGCAGATCGAGGACGTGGTCGGCATCGACGCCACCGACGCGGTGGAGATCTCCGCCAAGACCGGGCTTAACGTCGATGCGGTGCTGGAAGCCGTCGTCACCCGCCTGCCGCCGCCCAAGGGCGACCGCAATGCGGCGCTGAAAGCCTTGCTGGTGGATTCGTGGTACGACCCCTATCTCGGCGTCGTCATTCTGGTGCGCATCGTCGACGGCGTGCTGAAGGTGAACCAGAAGGTCCGCTTCATGTCCACCGGCTCCGCCCACGACGTCGACCGGGTCGGCGTGTTTACGCCCAAGGCGCTGCTGACCGGCGAATTGGGGCCGGGCGAGATGGGCTTCATCACCGCCGCCATCAAGGACATCACGCTGACCAAGGTCGGCGACACCATCACCGACGAAAAGAAGCCGGCGGAAACCGCGCTGGCCGGCTTCAAGCCCTCCATCCCGGTGGTGTGGTGCGGCCTGTTCCCGGTGGACGCCGCCGATTTCGAGCGCTTGCGCGACAGCTTGGGCAAGCTGAAGCTCAACGACGCCAGCTTCCATTACGAGGCGGAGACTTCCGCCGCGCTGGGCTTCGGCTTCCGCTGCGGCTTCCTTGGCCTGCTGCACCTGGAAATCATCCAAGAGCGGCTGGAGCGGGAATTCAACCTCGACCTCATCACCACCGCGCCATCGGTGGTCTACAAGCTGACCATGACCGACGGGACGGTGATCGACCTGCACAATCCGGCCGACATGCCGGACGTGGTGAGGATTGAAAAGATCGACGAACCGTGGATCAAGGCGACCATCATGCTGCCCGACGAATATTTGGGCGGTATTTTGCAGCTTTGCACCGAACGGCGCGGCCAGCAGATCGAACTGACCTACGCCGGCTCGCGGGCGATGCTGGTCTATCGCCTGCCGCTCAACGAAGTGGTGTTCGATTTTTATGATCGCTTGAAGTCGATCAGCCGCGGCTACGCCAGCTTCGATTACCAGACCGACGGCTACGAAGAAGGCGACTTGGTCAAGATGACCATTCTGGTCAACGCCGAAGAAGTCGACGCATTGTCGATGATCGTCCACCGCGGCCAATCGGAACGGCGCGGCCGCATGCTGTGCGAACGGCTGAAGGAGCTGATCCCGCGGCAATTGTTCAAAATCGCCGTGCAGGCGGCCATCGGCGGCCGGGTGATCGCCCGCGAGACCATCTCCGCCATGCGCAAGGACGTGCTGGCCAAATGCTACGGCGGCGACATCAGCCGCAAGAAGAAGCTGTTGGAGAAGCAGAAGGAAGGCAAGAAGCGCATGCGGCAGTTCGGCGAGGTGGAAATCCCGCAGAGCGCCTTCATCGCCGCGCTGAAGATGGGGGACGAGTAGACGGCGCACACCTGACGCGACGTCGTCGTAATGCCGCCCTTCCCACGCCCCACGCCCCACGCCCTCCATTCTGGATGACAAAAAGCGCTGGAAGATTGTGGATGGACGTCAAGTCTGGAAAGATAGCGACGGTGAGCGATATTATACATGGGACTCGCTGCATGGCGAGGTCGAGGCGTTTAATAAACGCGGGTTTCACCTCGGCTCGCTGAATGCTCGCACAGGCGCTCCGATCAAAGGGGCGGTAAGAGGGAGGCGGTTGAATGTCCAATAACGCGCCTAACTTCATCTTGCGCTGTTTAGCGGGCGAAGTCGCGCCGTCCGCCATCGACGACGCCGTTGAAGCTTGGCATGGCGGAGCGGACGACTGCGACCTGCCGGCCTATCTTGGCATGTCCGATGACGAATATTGGCGCTGGGTGAAGAACCCCGCCGCGCTGTCCGACATACTGGCTGAGCGAAAGGCTGGCGGACTCGCCGCCTAAGCCCGCCCCCCTTACCGGTACAACCCCACCGTCTCGACCCAGTCGCCGCCCAGCGAGGTTTTAAACTGCGTCACCCCGACGGCGTGGTCGGGGTTGACGCCGCCAAGGTCGAAGCTGGCGACGCCGCGCGCCTGCAAAACCTCAAACGCCCGCCACAGCACCAGCCGCATGGCGTGGGTGTCGCGCCCCAAATCCCCCGCCCAGCCCACCTGATAGGTGGCGGCGGTCCCGTGGATGAAAAACAGCCCGGCCGCGGCGACGTCGCCGTCCTGCAAGGCGGTTATCATCATCGCGCCGTTTTCCGGCAGCAGCGCATTGCGCAGCCGCACCGCCAGCCGGCCCGATAACGGGCGGAAGCCCTTCGTCTTGGCCTGCGCCTGCTCCTTGCCCATCAGCCAGGGCAGATTTTGCGCCTTGGCGTCGACATCAAGAACCAAATCCGACTTCTCCGCCTTTTTCAGCCATCGGCGCGCCGTCGTCGACCAAGCCCCGCGCAACTTGTCCAGCGGTTGGGTCAGGTCGATGCGGATAGTGCGGTAGCCGGGGCCGATGCGGCGGAAACCCGCCCGCGCCATCAGGGCCGCCCACTCGTCGCCCACCGGCAGTTCCGGCAAAAACGACAGGTTGTTGCGCAGGTTGCGCGGGCATTCCCGCCGCAGAATCGTCATCACCGCTTCGGCCAGGGCGGGCGACGGCGTCCCGTCCAGCCAGAGCGGCCCGCGGTGAATCTGCCGCTGGGTGAAGAATTTCAGGCTGCGCCGCTCCAGCACTTGCGCCAGCCCGACCGTGCGGCCGTCGGCGACTATGCGGCCCAACCGCGGCACGAAGCCGCGCTCCCGCGCCATGGCGTCGGCGTAG
>CALGOL010000166.1 GCA_937960755.1 uncultured Azospirillum sp. | reverse complement strand
TGGCCGGCATCCAAAACTACAGTCTCGTCGCGGAAGGCGGCGTCGCCGCCGCCGCAACCGCCTCGGTCAGCCAGAATTATCAGTCGGGCGATCTCGGCGGCGGCGTTCAGGTGGAGCAAGGCGCCGAAATCGAGGCCGGCGCCCAAGCCGCGGCCACCGGCCGAGGCATGATCGGCGCCGGCGGCGTCAGCGCGGAATACGGCGCCAACGCCGGTTTTTACGTCAAGGCCGAAGGCGAGGTGGAAGTCGGTAGCGAAAGCGCCTCGGTGGGGGTTTCCGGCGGCGTGATTTCCCCCGGCTCGGTCTCCGCCGGTTTGAGCGCCGGCGCCACCGTGGAAGACGGCGCGTTGAAGATCAGCCTGGGGAGCGAGTTCGCTTTTCTGTTCGGCGGCGTCAGCTTTGATATCGAAATCAACCTGCAGCTTTTCGACCGCATGGCTATGGTTGGAACAACGGATGAGATTAATAACGCCATTCAAGAAGCGACTGACCATACGGCGAAATTTGACAACCTTATGACGTCGGAGTGGCGGGAGAACTTGCGTCAGGATGTCGTCGCCGCCGAGAGGGAGGTTCGACACGCCGCTGAAGGCGTTGACGCGGCGGAAGGCGCCGTCCGTCAATACGACGACAACGTCAAAAGTCGGGTGGAGCATTTTCTCGCCGTTCAAGCCGATATCGCCGAACGGCGGGAGCATGCCGCAGGACTGGCCGATCCTGTCAAACGCGGAGAAATGCTTGGCCTATGCGACAAGGAAGCCACCACCCTCGCCAAAGAAGTTGAACAATGGAAGGCGCTTATGGATGCGCCGGAAGCGGTCGCCGAACGCGAGTTGCTGCTGGCCGACCTCAACGCGGCGAAAGGCAAGCTGGGAATCGTTCAGGAATTTGCTGAGACCGCTCAGGCGCGGCTGGATTACGCCAGCAGCATGACCTACGTGCAGGCATGCGTCGCGGTGGAAAGGGCGCGCGAGCAAGCGGAATTCAGAATTAAAGACGCCTTGGCGACGCTCTCCGCCACCGAACAGGAGCATGCGGGCGTATTGATGAATATTCACGCCGATTACAACGCGGAAGCCGCGCCGCTTCAAGCCATATTGGAGGAGCGCCGCGCCGGAGTGGCCGACAAGGAGGCGATCGGCGCCGACGCTTCCGAAGCGCGCGGCCGCCTTGAAGAAGCGGAAGCCGAGATGCGACGCTTGGACGAGCGTCTCAAAACCCAGTTGAATGAATATGTCGAGAGGGCGGGGGAAACGGCGGGCGCGGCGGGATTGGCCGTGCGCGACGCCCAGGCCGCCATGGCGCGTTTCAACGCCTCGATTGCGCATATCGACCCGCAGATAAGCGCTAAAGAGACGGCGATATACACCCGGTCGCTGTTGGAGACGCAGCAGAAACAATACGAAGAATTGTCGCCGGCCGCCACCGAAGCGGAGCGGCGGGTGATGATGGCCAGTTTGGAAGGCGCTATGATCATCGAACGGCTGGCCGCCGATAATGAAGTGAACATGGTGCGAACAATCGATACGCATGATTTCGAGCAAAGAGCGCTGGTCGCTGAAGTGGATCGCCTGAGAACATGGGTCAAGCACGAGGGGTTCTTCGACGCTCTGGCCAGAGCCTTCAGTTGAACGATAGCGCGTTGAAGCGAAAGGCGGCGCGATGGCGGACGACAGCAATAACAGCCTGTTTCGCGCCGCCGCCCAGGCTGGGGCGGCCGACAATTTGGATTTGGGCGTCGAGGTCGTTCGGGCGCCGCAGTGGATGCTGTTGGCGACCGCGCTGGTTTTGGCGATCGGCGCGGTGTGGTTGAGCTTTACGCTCTCGGTTCCGAGCAAAGTGGTCGCCAGCGGCATCCTCATCACCGCTGAAGGCCTGAAGGACGTCGAAACCCTGGCGGGCGGGCGGGTCAAGGACATTTTCGTTTTCCCCGGCGACCATGTGCGCCGGGGACAAAAGATCGTGCAGATCGAACAGCCCGATTTGGCGCAGGAATTGGAGCAGGCGCAAGCCGAACTGGCTCACCTCAACGGGCGATACCGGCGAGTCGCCGGTTTTCATCGCATCGCCGACGCCGACACCGGGGCGATGCTGGCGCGACGGCGGTCGGAGCTGGAAAACCTGCTCGCCGCCAACGCCCAGCAAATTGAATGGCTGCAAAAAAACCTGGCGGGCTATGAAAGCCTGGCAAGTCGCGGCGTGATATCCCAGCAAAAATTCTTTGAAGCGAAAGTTGCGTTGAATGAGGCGATCGCTGAACAGATGCGCAACGCCAACGCTTTGACCGCGCTGCAATTCGACGCCAATACCCGCAAGATTGAACAGGAGCGTGAAATACTTGATCTTGAAATCAAGATCGAACAGGTCCGCAGCAAAATCGCCGGCATTCGGGAAAAGCGCCAGCGTATGGCTTTTCTTGAAAGTCCCTACGACGGCGTCGTGATCGAACAAAAAGTCGATTTGGGCGAGTTAATTGAAGTGGGAAAGCCGGTTCTCAGCATTCTGCCGGGCTATTCCACTGATGAGGACAGCGACGGGGCCGCCGACCGCATGCCGCTCGTCGCCACGCTCTACCTGCCTTCGGCCGACGGCAAGCGGGTTCGGCCGGGGATGGCGGCGCAAATTTCGCCAACGGCGATCCGGCGAGAGGAATACGGCTACATTCACGCAACGATCGACTGGCGTTCGGCCGTTCCCGCCACCCCGGAAGGCATGATGCGCAGTCTGAAAAACCGGCAAATGGTGGAAAGTCTGTCCTTGGGCGGCGCGCCGTTCGAGGCGAAAGCGACGCTTCATCTGGACCCGGCCACGCCTTCCGGCTTCCGGTGGTCTTCTTCGCGCGGCCCCAACCAGACCATCGGAGCGGGCAGTCTGATTTCCGCTCAAGTTATTGTGAAAGAACAGCCGTTGGCGTCGCTCGTCATGCCGGCGCTGCGCGGCCTGCTGGGGGATATGGCCCAGTGACGCGCCGTCGCCCGGAAACCACGCTGTTCGGCCGGATCGGCGTCAGGGCGCGCGCGCCGACGGTGATGCAGCATGAGGCGGTGGAATGCGGCGCGGCCTGTCTGGCGATGGTCCTGGCCTATCATGGACGCTGGGTCAGCGTGGAGGAGCTGCGGGAACTGTGCGGCGTGTCGCGCGATGGGGTGAAATCCGTCAACATCTTGCGGGCGGCCCGCGCTTTCGGCATGTCGGCGCAAGGCTTCAAGCGCGAGACCGAGGCGCTGCACGACTTGCCGTTGCCGATGATTCTATTCTGGAATTTCAATCACTTCGTCGTGTTGGAAGGCTTAACGCGCGATGGCGCCTGGATCAATGATCCGGCCACCGGCCCGCGCAAGGTGTCGCAAGAGACCTTTGACGCCGCCTTCTCCGGGGTGGCGCTGGCGTTTGAGCCCGCAGAGGGCTTTCAGACCGGCGGCTCCCGTCCCGGCGTGGCGGCGGTGGCGCTGAGCCATGCGCGGCTTATCGCCGGCGGCGTCGCCTACGCCTTCCTCGCCGGGCTGGGATTGCTCGTTCCCGGCTTTCTGGTGGTGGGCTCGTACCGCATCTTCACCGACCATGTGCTGATCGGCGGCGATACGGCGTGGCTGGGGGCGCTGCTGGCGGGTCTGGTGGCGGCGGCGGCGCTGGTCGGCTTGCTCACCTGGCTGCAACGCCAAGCCCAGGCGCGGGCGGAAACCGCCCTGGCGGCCATGCTGACCGTCGGTTACTTTCGCACAATCTTGAACCTGCCGTTAGCTTTCTTCAGCGCGCGCCATCCGGGCGACATCGCCAATCGCATGACGCAGGCGGAACGCTTGGCGTCACTGATCGCCGGCGCCCTGACATCGGCGCTGGTCGGACTGGCGCCAATTTTTGGTTTCAGTCTGCTGCTGATCCTCATCGACCCGGTTTTGGCCGCGGTCGCCATCGCGCTGTCGGCCGCCGCCTTGCTGATCCTGTCGGTCGCGGCGCGGGGTTTGGAGGATGAAAACCGCCGGGCCCTGAGCGACGAGGCCCGCCTGCACAGCGTCGCTATGCAGGGGCTGTCGATGCGGGATGATTTTCGCGCCGGCGGTATGGAAGGGCTGTTCATGGCGCGCTGGCAGAACGCCCAGGCGCGGGTGCTGAACGCTGAGCAGCGCGCCGGCTATCGCGCGGCGCTGATCGGCGAAGCGGCGGCGCTGCTGCTCGGCGTCGCCGGGGTGGCGCTGCTGATCGTCGGCGGCTTGCGGGTGATCGACGGGCTGCTGTCCATCGGCCTGCTGATCGCCGCCCAGGCGACGGTCGGCCGCATCACCGCGCCGATGATCGGCCTCGTTGGGATCGGCGCCCGCTTGCAGGCGGCGCGCGGGATCGCCGACCGTCTTAACGACGCGACGAATTACGCCGGCCGTCAGGAAAAAGCGTCGGCCGAACCGCCGGCCGCCACGGCGCCGGAACCGAGCGAAGCGGCGGCGGGCATTCCTTTACTGGCGCGCGGCGTCAGCTTCGCCTACGGCCCCGGCGCGCCGCCCG
>CALGOL010000165.1 GCA_937960755.1 uncultured Azospirillum sp. | reverse complement strand
GCAGCGCGTCCAGCAACCGCGTCGCCGTCGCGGCGCGCCGTGTTTCCCGCCATTCGCCGTGGGCCAGCCAAACGCTGGGCGCAGTCGCGGCGACGCCCGCCAGCCCCAGGCAAGCGAACAGGAATCCCCTGATTTTCATAGCATCTTCCTACTTTTCTTATTGTTTTGGCGCAGAATCGCTAAAGACGAACGAAGCAGCCGACCGCCTATGCATTGCACTTATATTATTAGAATACGAAAATATCACAAATCGCTTTTATGCAGAGTCCAAGACACCGAAAACAAAAAAAACCGCAAGGCCAAGGCCTTGCGGTTTTCAGCAGCGATATTTTTTCGCGGGCGTTAGGCGCTGGGCGCCTGCTGCTCGCGAGAATAAACCGTCATCGGCTTGGCGCGGCCTTCAACCACTTCACGATTGACGTGGATGCTTTCGACGCCGGTCATGCCGGGAAGTTCAAACATCGGGTCGAGCAAAATGGTTTCCATGATGGAGCGCAGACCACGAGCCCCGGTCTTGCGTTGAATAGCCTTGTGGGCGATGCCTTTCAGCGCGTCTTCGGAGAACTCCAGATGGACGTCCTCCATCTCGAACAGCCGCTGATACTGCTTGACCAGCGCGTTCTTCGGCTTGGTCAGAATGTCCACCAGCGCGGCTTCGTCCAGATCGGTCAGCGTCGCCACCACCGGCAGCCGGCCGACGAATTCCGGTATCAAGCCAAATTTCAGCAAATCTTCCGGCTCAACCTCTCGCAGGATGGCGCCGGTCGAACGCTCGTCCGGGCCGCGCACGTCGGCGCCGAAACCGATGGAGGTGCCCTTGCCGCGCTGGGCGATGATCTTATCCAAACCGGCGAACGCGCCGCCGCAAATGAACAGAATGTTGGTGGTGTCCACTTGCAGGAATTCCTGCTGCGGATGCTTGCGCCCGCCCTGCGGCGGCACCGAAGCGACGGTGCCTTCCATGATCTTCAGCAAAGCCTGCTGCACGCCTTCGCCCGACACGTCGCGCGTGATCGACGGATTGTCGGACTTGCGGGAAATCTTATCCACTTCGTCGATATAGACGATGCCGCGTTGGGCGCGTTCGACGTTGTAGTCGGCGGCTTGCAGCAGCTTGAGAATGATGTTTTCGACGTCTTCGCCGACATAGCCGGCTTCGGTCAGCGTGGTGGCGTCGGCCATGGTGAACGGCACGTCGATGATGCGGGCCAGCGTCTGAGCCAGCAAGGTCTTGCCGCAGCCGGTCGGGCCGATCAGCAGAATGTTCGACTTCGCCAGTTCGACGTCGTTGTGTCGCGCGCCATGGGCCAACCGCTTATAGTGGTTATGCACCGCGACCGAGAGAACGCGCTTGGCGTAGTCTTGGCCGATGACGTAGTCGTCAAGCACCGCTCGAATGTCGCGGGGCGACGGCACGCCGTCGCGCGACTTCACCAGCGTCGTTTTGCTTTCTTCGCGGATGATGTCCATGCACAACTCGACGCATTCATCACAGATGAACACGGTCGGGCCGGCGATCAGCTTGCGCACCTCATGCTGGCTTTTGCCGCAAAAGGAACAGTAAAGCGTATTCTTGGAATCGCCGCTGCTGGATTTGCTCATTATCTAATCCGCCATTTTCACCGGGACCGCCGCAAGGTTGCGCGCGTCGCCCCGAATCTTCCCGCGCCGCCGGCCGAACAACCGGAACTCAGGCCGCCCGAAAGCGGCCCCGTCTCCGTCCGATTCGCAACGACCTGACCTATTCAACAACAGCTTGCCCCAAGCTTCAATATTTTGTTCATGGGGGGGCCTCTGCGTCGGACGATTAGCCGCTTTTCGCCTTAGTTGTCGTCGGCCCCAGACGTCGGGCGCTTGAGCACCACCTGATCGATCAGGCCAAAATTCTTGGCCTCTTCGGCTGACATGAAGGTGTCGCGCTCCATCGTCGCTTCGATGACGTCAAGGGTCTGGCCGGTATGCTCGACGTAAATGTCGTTGAGCCGGGCGCGCAGCTTAAGGATTTCCCGCGCCTGAATTTCGATGTCGGCGGCCTGACCCTGCGCGCCGCCGGACGGCTGGTGCAGCATGATGCGGCTGTTGGGCAGGGAGAAGCGCTTGCCCGGCGCGCCTGCGGCCAGCAAAAGCGAGCCCATCGACGCCGCCTGACCGATGCAGACGGTGGAGACCTGCGGGCGGATGTACTGAATGGTGTCGTAAATCGCCAAACCGGCGGAGACGTAGCCGCCTGGCGAATTGATATAGAATGAAATGTCCTTGCTCGGGTTCTCCGATTCAAGGAACAGCAACTGGGCGCAGATCAAGCTGGCGACGCCGTCGTTAACGCCGCCGATCAAAAAGACGATCCGCTCTTTGAGCAGGCGGGAATAGATGTCGTAGGCGCGTTCGCCCCGGTTGGTCTGTTCGACCACCATCGGCACCAGCGCGTTCATCTTCGCATCAATGTCGGAGAAGCTGTCGTACATCGTGTTTTTCCGCTGTCCTGCGTCGTTCATGTTCCGGGCCGGGGCTCGCCGTGGGGAAAAGGGCGGAACGCGCGGTTCCGCCCTCACCCATGTTAAGCCCAACGCCCCTAAGGATATAGGGCGTTGCGGAAGATTTGTCAGGCGGCCTTTTCTTCTTCTTCGTCAGGATCGCGCATCAGGTCTTCAACCGCCACTTTGGTCTCGGTGACCTTGGCCAGTTCGATGATGAAATCCACGACCTTATCTTCGAAAATCGGCGCCTTCAGGTTTTCCACAGCGTGCGGGGTGTTCTTGAAGAATTCGAACACCTGACGTTCCTGACCGGGGAAACGGCGGGCTTCGTTGATGACGGCGCGATTCAGCTCTTCCTGAGTCACTTCGATGTTGTTGCGGCGGCCGATTTCCGACAGCAGCAGGCCGAGGCGCACCCGGCGTTCAGCGATGGCGCGGTATTCGGTCTTCAGCTCGTCTTCGCTCTTGTCGGCGTCTTCGCCGGCTTGGCCAGCCTTGATCTCTTCCTGCAAACGTTCCCAGATGCCCTGGAATTCGATGTCGACCATGCCTTCCGGCACGGTGAAGTCATGGGTTTCCGCCAGCTTGTCCAGCAGTTGGCGCTTGACCCGCAGACGCGACACGCCGGCGTATTCGCGCTCCATGCGCTCGCGCACCATTTTGGTCAGTTCTTCCAGACCCGACAGGCCGACCTTCTTGGCGAATTCGTCATCCAGCGCCGGCACGACGGAGGCGCGGATTTCCTTCACGTCGACTTCGAACACGGCTTCTTTGCCGGCCAGTTCCGGGGCGTGGTATTGCTCGGGGAAGGTCACCACGACCGAGCGATGCTCGCCGGCCTTGGCGCCGACCAACTGTTCTTCATAGCCCGGAATAAACGATCCCGAGCCCAGCTCCAGCTCGTAGCCTTCGCCCTTCATGCCCGGCTTCTTTTCGCCGTCGACCGAGCCGTCGAAGTCGATGACCACGATGTCGCCGTTGGCGGCGGGGCGGTCGTCGGTCACCGGCTCGGTGGTCTTGGTGGTTTCGGCGATGCGGGTCAGCGATTCGGTAACCTTTTCGTCCGGCACGTCGGCGACCGGGCGTTCCAATTCGATGGCGGCGAGATCGCCGGGTTCGATGTCGGGCAGCAGCTCAAGCGTCATGTTGAAGGCGAGATCGCCGCCGTCTTCATATTTTTCGACTTCGATTTTCGGCTGAAGCGCCGGACGCAGGCCGCGTTCGGAGACCAGGGCGCGCGAGCTGTCTTCCAGCAGGGCTTCCAGAACTTCGGCCAGCACGCTGCCGCCGTAGCGCTTCTGCACCACGGACAGCGGCACCTTGCCCGGACGGAAGCCCGGAAGCTGCACGGTCTGGCGGACTTCCTCAAGGCGGGCGGCGTTCTTTGCCGCAATGTCTTGCGCCGAAATGACGATCCGGAAAGAACGCTTCAGGCCGTCGGTGCTGGTCTCGGTAATGTTCATCGGAAAGGTAACCCGTCTCGTTGCATGCTGCCGGGCGACCGGCGCCCCCCGATGGGGGCCGCGTCGCGAATCGTTGCGCCTGATGAGGAGATTGGGAAGGCCATGGTGCGGGCGAAGGGACTCGAACCCCCACGACCGAAGTCACCGGAACCTAAATCCGGCGCGTCTACCAATTCCGCCACGCCCGCGCTTGGAGCCTCGCCACGTCGTCGCCGACGCTGCGAGACGGCTGCGCCGCCGCCAGTCCGCCCGTTCGCCATCATCAGGGCAAAGCGCTCTATAGCATATTGAGCCGCGTGCCAATATCCAAATTGGCGCCTCGTCGATGCGGCCGCCCGTGTCGCTGACGCATCAGCGGGATGAAATTCCCCGCAGCGGCCTTCATATTGTCATGATGCGCAGGCACATTGCCTCTTCCTGATGTTCGAGCCCCGACACGCCCCATGACCGCCCCGGTCCACCGCCCCGCTAAACCTGCATTTTCGCTATCCCGCCGCAAGCTGCTGGCGGCGGCGTGCGGCGTGCTGGCGCTTGGCGTCGCGCCGTGGCGGCAGGCCGCAG
>CALGOL010000164.1 GCA_937960755.1 uncultured Azospirillum sp. | reverse complement strand
AAATGGGCGTCGGCGGCGACCCGCTGCGTACGGCGGCCAATGGCGGGGCGTCGGGCGTGTTGGCGATGTCGTCCACCTCGATCCAAACCACCACCACCACGTTGCAAGTGCAACAGGTTGAGGTTTCGGTGACGCTGACCATCAAGGGCGCGGGCGAAGGGCCGTCGGGGACGGTGGTTGGGGGCGAGCTGTCGGCGCTGTCCGCCAGTTTGTCGGCGCAATCGTCGGATCAGGAGAGCGGCGGGTTGGCGGCGACGAACGCGGTTCAGGGTTTCGCGACGCCCGCGACCCGTCCCGGCGATGGGGCGGAAAAGCAGGAAAACGGCGCCAACGGCGATGATTTGCTCGCCAGCCTGGGCCTGCCGTCGGAAATCAACGTCGATGGTCTGGCGGAGCGGGTGGGGCGGGAGCTGTCGGCGTCGGGGCAAGCTATCGGCGGCTTCAACGGCGCCGAAGGCAAGGCGCTGCTCGGCGCCATGATCGCCGACAACGAGCTGAAGGCGTCGCGCTATAAGGAGGCCGACGCTTTCGCCCGGCGGGTCGAATCCGCCCTCCACGACGCCAAGTCGGTGATTGGCGAGGCCAAAGCGGCCAATTCCAGCGAACCCGACGCGCGCCGCCGCAGCGAGCGGCGCAAAGCGTTGGATGAAATGGATAAAGAGGTTCACGCCGGTTTCGAATCCGCCGCCGATCTGCGGGCCGCGGCGTTCGGGTCGGGGGTTGGTTTGACGATGGTCACGGCTGATGCGGCGGCGCCTGTCGCCGCGCCTGTTGCCGTGGCGGCTCCGGCGGTCAATATTACCGCCTGACCCTTCGTTTTCCTCCTACCGCCTTTAGATTGGACCGACATGGACGCGCGCTCGTGCGGCGAATGCACTTTGTGTTGCAAATTAATGGGTGTGCCTGAGCTGAAAAAGCCTTCGGCCAAATGGTGCGACGACTGCGATCAAGGCAAGGGTTGCCTGGTCTATGAAACCCGGCCGCCGTCATGCCGTAATTTTCAGTGCTTCTGGCTGATGGACGACGGTTTTCCCGACGAGTTCCGCCCCGACCGCATCGGCGCGCTGGCGGCCTTCAACGACACTTCGGATAGCTGTGTGTTGCACGTCGACCCGGCCAAGCGCCGGGCCTTGACGAGCCCGCGAGTCGACGCTTTGATAAAGGCGCTACTCAAAACTTATTCCAAAGTCTTTATTGTGCAGGGCAAGGAAAACGCGCTTATCCAACGTTAGTGCGGGACCGGCGGCCCCGCGGCCGGATTGGCCGCTGTCAGCCCTCGTTATCCTTGCAATTCAGCCGCACGCATGGGAACACCCTAGGCCATGGACAGCGCATCTTCACACGGCCCCGGCGTGGGGCAAGCTTCCCGGCGGCTCTTGGCGCGCTTGCGCGACGTCATGGCCGGATCGGGCCGCGGCGAAGACAAGCTGAACAAAATCGTCGCGCTGGTGGCGGCGCAGATGAAAGCCGACGTCTGCTCGGCCTACGTCATGCGCGCCGGCGAAGTGCTGGAGCTGTTCGCCACCGAAGGCCTGAACAAGGAAGCGGTCCACAAAACCCGCCTGCGGGTGGGCGAAGGCATCGTCGGCGACATCGCCGCCAAGGTGCAGCGCTTGGCGGTGGAGAACGCCCCGGCTTACGCCAATTTCGCCTATCGGCCGGAAACCGGCGAAGACCCGTTCCAGTCGATGGCCGGCGTGCCCATCCTGCGCGGCGGCAAGGTGCGCGGCGTGCTGGTCATTCAGCATAAGGAACGGCGGCGCTACAGCGAAGACACGCTGGAGACGCTGGAGACCGTCGCCATGGTGGTGGCCGAACTGGTGGCGCAAAGCGCCATGGTCGGCGCCCAGGAAGTGGCGGCGTCCGGCGACGCCGCGCTGATGCCGACCCGGCTGTCCGGGGCCGCGATCAATGGCGGTTTGGCGATGGGGCTGGCGGTCATCCATCGGCCGCAGATCACCGTGCGCGAGGTGCTGGCGGAGGATGTCGACGGCGAGCTGGAGCGCCTGAACAAGGCGGTGGTCGATTTGCACGCCGCCATCGACCGCATGCTGGCTTCGCCGGCCCTGGCCGGCATGGGCGAATCCCGCGAGATTATGGAAGCCTACCGCATGTTCGCGGAGGATCGCGGCTGGCTGGAGCGCTTGCGCGACGCGGTGCGCAACGGCCTGACGGCGGAAGCGGCGGTGGAGCAGGTGCAGAGCGACAATCGCGCCCGCATGAACCATCTGACCGATCTTTACATCCGCGATCGGCTGCTGGATTTGGAAGACCTGACCAACCGGCTGTTGCAGCATTTGACCGGCGCGGTGGCGGACGGCGGCGCCTTGCCCGACGACGTGGTGCTGGTGGCGCGCTCGCTGGGGCCGGCGGAATTGCTGGACTACGACCGCAGCCGGCTGCGGGCGCTGATTCTGGAGGAAGGATCGCCCACCAGTCACGTCAGCATCGTGGCGCGGGCTTTCGACATTCCTGTCGTGCGCTGCGCCGACGCGCTGTCTCGCATCGAAGCGCTTGACCCCTTGGTGGTGGACGGCGACCACGAGTCGGTGTTCGTCCGACCGGGCGAAGACATTCAGCAGGCGTTTCAGGAAAGCATGGCGATGCGCCGCCAGCGCGCCGAGGTCTACGCCCGTTGCCGGGTGTTGCCGTCGGTGACGCGCGATCATACGCCGATCTCGATTCAGCTTAACTGCGGGCTGATGATCGACTTGGCGCATTTGTCGGCGAGCGGGGCGGAGGGCATCGGGCTCTATCGCACGGAAATCCCGTTCATGGTGCGCTCGGCGTTTCCGGATACGGAACAGCAAGAAGAGCTTTACGCCAAGATCCTCGACGAAGCCGGCGCGAAGCCGGTGGTGTTCCGCACGCTCGACGTCGGCGGCGACAAGATGCTGGCCTATATGTCGCGGCAGGAGGAAGAGAACCCGGCGCTCGGCTGGCGGGCGATTCGCATCGGTCTCGACCATCCGTCGCTGTTGCGTCGCCAGTTGCGGGCGCTGCTGCGCGCCGCGGCGGGGCGCAATTTGTCGATCATGTTCCCGATGATCGCCGAGGTGGCCGAATTTAAAGCGGCGCGTCGCATTTTAGGGCTGGAGCAGCGGCGTTTGGCGGCGGAAGGACGCAAGCCGCCCGCCGCTTTGCGAGTCGGGGCGATGATCGAAGTGCCGTCCTTGCTGTGGCAATTGCCGGCGCTCTTGGATTTGGTGGACTTCGTTTCGGTCGGCTCCAACGATCTGTCGCAATACCTGTTCGCCTTTGACCGCGGCAATCCGCGCATGTCGGGTCGTTACGACACCCTGTCGCCGGCGTTCCTCAACGCGCTGCGGCAGTTGGTGGAGGCGTGCGACGCCGCCAAGGTGCCGGTCAGCCTGTGCGGCGAAATGGCGGGCAAGCCGTTGGAGGCCATGGCGCTGATCGGCCTTGGCTTCCGCACGCTGTCGATGTCGCCGCCGTCGGTCGGCCCGGTGAAGACCATGCTGCGCTCGCTGGACGTCGGCGAGTTGCGCCACTATCTGCTGGCGAACCTGCATGTCGGCGACCACAGCTTGCGCAGCAAGCTGCGCGCCTTCGCCGTCGATCACGGCGTAACGCTTTAAGGGCGTAACCCTTTAAAAGGCGTAACGCGGTAGGAACGGCGTCTTATCCTTGCTTGGGCGATTGAAAGCGGCGGGCGGGTGCTGATACAAACTGCGTCACCGTTCCCGGCCGTCTGGGTCGGCCGCTGAAGGAAGGAAGCATGCGCAGACTATTCAAAGCCGACGCCGCCTCAGGGCAGGAAGCGCCGCCGCGCGAAGGCGCCGGCGACATGCTGCGCGCCGCCCGCGAAGCGCGCGGCCTGATGCTGCCCGACGTGGCGTCGATGCTGCGTATCCGCCTGCCCTATCTGCAAGCCATCGAAGACGGGCGGTACGCCGATCTGCCGGGCGCCGCGTATGTTTCGGGTTTTTTGCGGTCTTACGCCGAACATGTCGGGCTGGAGCCCGAAGTGGTGGTGCGTCGCTATAAGGAAGAAGCGGTCGGCCGCGACACCCGGCAGGAGCTTTACCTGCCGACGCCGGCGGCGGAAGGCCGCATGCCTGGCGGGGCCTTGCTGTTCGGCGCGCTGGTGCTGGCCGGCGCCGTTTATGGCGCGTGGTATTACGCTTCCGCCACCGACCGTTCGCTGGTCGATTTGACCCCTGCCTTGCCGGAACGGTTCGTCGCGCTGCTGGAAGGTTTGCCCTGGCGTCCGGCGGGCTCGGGGGCGGCCGGTTCCGGGGCTGAGGGCGTCGTCGCCCCGGTGGAGGCGCCGCCGGTTTCGTCGCCCGCCGTATCGACGCCGCCAGCTCCCATGCCGTCGGCCTCCACGCCGCCAGTTTCCACGCCGCCAGCCCCCATGCCGCCGG
>CALGOL010000163.1 GCA_937960755.1 uncultured Azospirillum sp. | reverse complement strand
ACGGCTTACGCGGCGCTGGCGACCGCGCAGGCGCTGCCGCCGCGACCGCAGCTAACCCGCGTGCGTTATTAAGTTTTGGGCTGCCTGCATTTTTTTGTTGGCAAGTCGGGTTTGAGCGGATAAGTTCGCGGCCCTCGACGGGGTTAACCAAACCCGACACGTCGGGCCTAGTTGGGGCGTCGCCAAGCGGTAAGGCACCGGTTTTTGGTACCGGCATTCCCAGGTTCGAATCCTGGCGCCCCAGCCAACTTTTTCAGCGTTAGAAATTTGGCTTCAAGGTTAGCGCCGAAGAAAGTGGCGAATCGTCGTCGCGTATGCGTCCCACTGGGTATTCGTTATTTCGTCACGACAATATTTTTGCAGATCATCAAGAGCATACTCCCTCATTCCCTCATCTTGTTCGGCGCTCAACATTTCATGTAGTTCACTGACTAACTTCAGGTATTTTTTGGCCGCTCTCTTCCGCGCCCCAACCAATCCACCATTTCTCAAACCGAACACTTCAATGGTCATTTCAGCTCTTTGATGATCTGCAGGCGACAATCCCTCCCGCGGCCGCACCTCTCCATTCGAATGAAAGTACAAGAATTTATCAGGGTCATCGATGTCCGGTTTTACTAGGAGATCTGGATTGTAAGCGGGTCCGCCGGGCCGGTCCTTATAATGTCCGCAGTGTTGAGAAGCATCGCATGACAGAAAAAGATTGCTCCAAGTGAATGTCAGATGAGGAAAGCCGATTTTTCGGTTTTTTCGGCGAAAATGCTCAATATGCCCACCATGATAAATATCGTTCTCACAATAGGCGCACCGCAATCCGATAATCTGTTGTCCTGACGTCGGTCTCCCTTGCAGAAGGGAAAGTTGTTGACGAACATCACCCTTACAATTCTGGCAAATGTCGTCCCAATCCTGCGTTCTATGGTCATAATTATTGAGACAGGTTGGCGCCGCGACGGCAGGGCGATCAAGCTTATGCATTCGCTTCACTCCCCGGCGCGGCTTCTCAGTTTGAACGCCTGAAAGCGGATCAAACGGTCGGCGTCAAGCATCAGCGGGTGGCGGGAACCGTAGGTCGCTTCAAGTTCGCCGCGGAGCTTCCGCCCCCGCTCCGTTTCGTGGGTTCCGGACTCAATCATCGCGGTGTAGTCCGCTAACCAGCGCGCCTGCTCCACCGGAGGAATCGGGTTGACCAGCATGACGTCGTTGAGCGTCACGGCGCTTTCCACCCCGACGATTTCCCTTTCCGGCGCCGCCGCCCGCCAAACCCCCTCGGCGGTCCGCTCAAGGGAGCGGACGTTGTTCCGCTGAACCGTGGTGAGAACCTGCGGGCTGTGGGTGGTGACGACAAACTGGATGTACGGAAAAGCCTTACGCAGCGACGGCAGAATGGTTTGTTGCCATGACGGGTGCAGGAACATGTCGACCTCGTCGATCATAACGATTCCGCGCGCTTCTCGGGCCGCTTCGACACCCAAATGAGGGTTCAGTTTGGCGGCGCGATAGGCGAGATCGGCCACCATGGCGACCGCGTTGCGCACCCCGTCGCTCAACATCTCGACCGGCAGCACGCCGAATTCGTCATTGTGCATGACCAGTTGCTGGTTATGGCTGGCGCTATATTCCAGCGTGCGCCAACCGGTCGCCTCGCTCACCAACGCGTCCACTGCCTGCTGCACGATGTCGATGACGGTTTTGAAACGTAACCCCACTTCGCCGAGGGGAGCCCCTGTTTCTAACGCTTTGATCTGCTCTTCCCGATAACCGCGGAACACCCAGCCGAACCACGCGGTGAACGCCTTGAAGCTGGAGGTGTAGGACAGGCAGTTCAGATAGCCGGACGTTCGCGAATATTCGTTATCGCCAAGCGAGACGTCTTTGGCGGCGGAAGTGATGCGCCCTTCGTACCACAGCCGCGAGGTGCCGAGATAGGCGATCAGCGGCAAAGTCACGGCGTCGCCGCGTCGCGCCCGATCCTCTAAGCCCGCAGCGAAACGCTCAAGTTCCCTCGCGCCGCCGTCGCTCAACGTGTTCGTGCGGGTTTTGATCCGCTCGCGGGTCTGAACCCAGGTCTTGGGCCTTTCGGTTTCGCCCCAAACGCCGGTCACAAGAATACGGCTGGGAAGTTGCGGCTCCATCGAGCCGTCGCCGCCCTTCGCCCGCCGAACGTCGGAAATCTGGATCGTCGCCCCTTTTCCCCACTGGCTGCCCAAATCGAAACCCTTAACGAACGGCCAGACGGCAATCCTCAGCGCATCCAGCACCGCGGTCTTGCCTCGGCCGTTCGGAGCCGCCAGCACAGTCAGGCGAGGGTCGAGGTCGATCTTCAACGCGTCGAAACAGCGATAATTCGAAATGATCAGCTTATCTAGGCGCATCGTCCCAAACTCCGTTTAATCCCCCCGGCGGAACCGCTTTCGGCGCCGACGTCCCGTCTAGACGATCCTAACATCTTCAGCCCGCCCAACCGACACTCTTCCCACCCCTCTCTAATCCATTGCCCCGCCCCGGTTCTGTGGCATAAGGGGGCCGCCCACGCCACAGGACCGCGAAAAGCCCGCCGATGATCCGCTTCGACAATATCGCCAAGCACTCCAGCCACCGCATTCTGTTTCTCGACGCCTCGGCGACGTTGAACCGCGGCGAAAAAATCGGGCTGGTCGGCCCCAACGGCGCCGGCAAGACCACGCTGTTCCGCCTCATCACCGGCGAAGAAGCCCCCGACGCCGGCCAAGTGTCGATCGAAAAGCAGGTCTCCATCGGCTATTTCAACCAAGATGTAGGCGAAATGGCCGGCCGCAGCGCCGTCGCCGAAGTGATGAACGGCGCCGGCCCGGTCAGTGAAGTCGCCGCCGAACTGGCCGAGTTGGAAGCCGCCATGTGCGACCCCGACCGCCCCGACATGGATGCGGTGATCGAACGCTACGGCGAGGTGCAGGCGCGCTTTGACGAACTGGGCGGCTATGAGCTGGAGGGTCGGGCGCGCGAAGTGCTGGCCGGGCTCAGCTTCAGCCAAGAAATGATGGATGGCGACGTCGGCAATCTGTCGGGCGGCTGGAAAATGCGGGTGGCGCTGGCCCGCATCCTGTTGATGCGGCCCGACGCCATGCTGCTGGACGAACCGAGCAACCATCTCGACATCGAAAGCCTGATCTGGCTGGAAGGCTTCCTCAAAGAATACGACGGCGCCATCATGATGACCTCGCACGACCGCGAGTTCATGAACCGCATCGTTAACAAAATCATCGAAATCGACGGCGGCTCGCTCAACAGCTATTCCGGCGACTATGGTTTTTATGAACAACAGCGCGCGCTGAACGAAAAGCAGCAGCAGGCGCAGTTTGAACGCCAGCAAGCCATGCTGGCGAAGGAAATCAAGTTCATTGAACGCTTCAAGGCCCGCGCCTCCCACGCCAGCCAGGTGCAAAGCCGGGTCAAGAAGCTGGACAAGATCGAACGGGTGGAGCCGCCCAAGCGCCGCCAAACCGTGCTGTTCGACTTCCCGCCCGCCCCGCGCTCCGGCGACGACGTCGCGGTGTTGAAGAACGTCCACAAAAGCTACGGCGCCCGCGCCATCTATCAGGGCTTCGATTTGACCATCCGTCGCAAGGAGCGCTGGTGCGTCATGGGGATCAACGGCGCCGGCAAATCCACCTTGCTCAAGCTGGTGGCGGGGGCGACCGAGCCCGATCAGGGCGTCGTGACCATCGGGGCCAGCGTCAAGATGGGGTACTTTTCACAGCACGCCATGGAGTTGCTTGACGGCGAGGACACGGTGTTCGAGGCGCTGGAGCGAGCCTTTCCCATGGCCGGCCAAGGCTCGCTGCGGGCGCTGGCGGGCTGCTTCGGCTTTTCCGGCGATGATGTGGAAAAGCGTTGCCGCGTGCTGTCGGGCGGCGAAAAGGCCCGGCTGGTGATGGCGTTGATGCTGTACGACCCGCCCAATTTCCTGGTGCTGGACGAACCGACCAACCACCTTGACCTCGACACCAAGCAAATGTTGGTGAAGGCGCTAGCGGCCTACGAGGGCTCGATGCTGTTCGTGTCGCACGACCGGCATTTTCTGGCGGCGCTGTCCAACCGGGTGCTTGAACTGACGCCGGAAGGCGTCCACCAGTACGGCGGCGGCTACACCGAATACGTCGCCCGCACCGGCCACGAGGCGCCGGGGCTGCATAGTTGAGCGTTTAGGCGCGAATACCCCCGACGCCGGGTCAATGACGCCGGGGGTATTCGCAGAACCCGTCGCTTAGGCCAAATCAAACCGATCCAGGTTCGACACCTTGACCCAGGCGGCGACGAAGTCCTTGACGAACTTTTCGCCCGCGTCGGCGCAGGCGTAAACCTCCGCCAAGGCGCGCAACTCGGCGTTTGAGCCGAACGCCAAATCAACCCGCGTCGCCGTCCACTTGACCTCGCCGGTCTTGCGGTCGCGACCTTCAAACAGTTCGCCTTCTTCCGACGTCGGCTTCCATTCGGTCGCCATGTCCAGCAAGTTGACGAAGAAGTCGTTGGTCAGCGTTCCCGGCCGCGTCGTCAAAACCCCGTGCGGAACGCCGCCGGTATTGGCGTTAAGCGCCCGCATGCCGCCCACCAGCACCGTCATTTCCGGCGCCGTCAGCGTCAAAAGCTGCGCCTTGTCCACCAGCAAAGCTTCCGCCCCCACCGAAAACTTGCGCTTTTGGAAGTTGCGGAAGCCGTCGGCGACCGGCTCCAGCACCGCTTGCGCGTCGGCGTCGGTCTGGTCTTGCGTCGCGTCCGTCCGGCCCGGCGCAAACGGCGCGGCGACCGTGAAGCCGGCGTCTTTCGCCGCCTTCTCCACCGCCGCGACGCCGGCCAGCACGATCAAGTCGGCCATTGAGACCTTCTTGCCGCCGCTCTGCGCCGCGTTGAAGGCGGACTGAATCCCCTCCAGCGTCGCCAGCACATTCGCCAGTTCCGCCGGCTGATTGACTTCCCAATCCTTTTGCGGCGCGAGGCGAATGCGAGCGCCGTTGGCCCCGCCGCGCTTGTCGGAACCGCGGAAGGTGGCGGCGGCGCCCCAAGCGGTGGACACCAGTTGCGAAACGCTGAGGCCGGAGGCCAGCACTTGCGCCTTCAAAGCCGCAACGTCGGCGTCGTCGATCAAGGGATGATCGACCGGCGGAACGGGGTCTTGCCAGAGCAGAACCTCTTTTGGGACTTCCGCGCCAAGATAGCGGCTGCGCGGCCCCAAATCGCGATGGGTCAGCTTGAACCACGCGCGGGCGAAGGCGTCGGCGAATTCGTCCGGGTGTTCATAGAAGCGGCGGGAGATTTTCTCGTAAGCCGGATCAAAGCGCAGCGCCAAGTCGGTGGTCAGCATCGAAGGCGTGCGACGCTTGTTCGGATCGAACGGGTCCGGCACGGTGTTGGCCCCGGCCCCGCCTTTCGGCGTCCATTGATGCGCCCCGGCCGGGCTCTTGGTCAGTTCCCACTCATAGCCGAACAGGTTCCAGAAGAAATTGCTGCTCCAGCGGGTCGGCGTGGTGGTCCAGATCACCTCCAGCCCGCTGGTGATGGCGTCGGCGCCTTTGCCGGAACCAAAGCTGCTTTTCCAGCCGAAGCCCTGCTCCTCCAGCGCCGCCGCTTCCGGCTCCGCGCCGACGTGGGACGCCGGGCCGGCGCCGTGGGTCTTGCCGAAGGTGTGGCCGCCGGCGATCAGCGCCACGGTTTCCTCGTCGTTCATCGCCATGCGGGCGAACGTCTCGCGGATGTCCTTCGCCGCCGCCAGCGGGTCGGGGTTGCCGTTGGGGCCTTCCGGGTTGACGTAAATCAG
>CALGOL010000162.1 GCA_937960755.1 uncultured Azospirillum sp. | reverse complement strand
AGTGGGCGGCGCGGTCGCGCAGTTCGATGGATTTATCCTTGATCAACGCGCGGGTGGTGGACGATCCGGCGGAACTGTTCGCCCACGCCGACGCCGTGATCGACTTCACCTCGCCCGAAGCGACCGAACGGCACGCCGCCTTGGCGGCGCAGAGCGAAACCGCCCTGGTGATCGGCACCACCGGCCTCAGCGCCGCGCAGCAGGAAATCATCGCCAAGGCGGCGACTCACACGCCGATTATTCAAGCGCCCAACATGTCGGTCGGCGTCAATCTGCTGCTGGCGCTGGTGGAGCAGGTGTCGCGCACCCTGCAAGATGATTACGATATCGAAATTGTCGAGATGCATCATCGCCACAAGGTGGACGCGCCTTCCGGCACGGCCTTGGGCTTGGGACGCGCCGCGGCGGCCGGCCGCGGCCAGCCCCTGGAGAGTCTGTGGCGCAAGACCCGCGACGGTCTGACCGGGCCGCGGCCAAAGGGGGAAATCGGCTTCGCCACCCTGCGCGGCGGCGACGTGGTGGGCGACCACACGGTGATGTTCGCCGCGGACGGCGAGCGAATCGAGCTGACCCATAAGGCGTCGAATCGCGGCGTCTTCGCCAAGGGCGCGGTGCGCGCCGCCCTGTGGGCCGCCGACAAGCCGCCGGGGCTCTATTCCATGCGCGACGTTCTGGGGCTATAATCTTCGTGCGGGCGCCGTGATCGGCAGGGCGCCGGCCGCTCGCGAAAGCGACTACCATGAAACACAAACTATTTCGGCGCTTCGGCGCCGCGGCCTTGCTGGCGTTGGGGGCGGTTTGCGCCGCGGCGCCGGTGGCGGCCGACACCCGCGTCAATATCGGCGTCGGGGTGGGCTACACTTGGGGCGGTTACGGCGGTTACGGCTATGGCGGGGGCTACGGCCATCGCCATTACAATTACTATCGGCGACCGCCTAACATCTATTACCCGCCGCCCGCGGTGGTTTACCCGTCGCCGCCGCCCGACGTGGTGTACGTCGTTCCCAACGCGCCCGCGGAAGTACAGCGCGCCGACCGTACGTACTGCCGGGAGTACACCACCCAAACCACCATCGCCGGCAAACGGCAGCAGACGTACGGCACGGCTTGCCGCCAGCCGGACGGATCGTGGCGCATCATCAACTGACGGCGGCCGGCGCGCCGTCCTCGTCCGCCGCGCGGCGCGACTGCTCCCAGCCGATCAGCGCGCGCTTGCGGATTTCGCCGTAGCGATAGCGATGGATGACGCCGGACTTCTGTATCACCCGGTGGCAGGGAATAATCAGCGCCAGCGGATTAGCCCCGACCGCCGCCCCCACGGCGCGGGCCGCCGAGGGCTTGCCGACAGCGGCGGCGACCTGTTGATAGGTGGCGAGCGCGCCCTCTGGGATGCGCAACAAAGCTTCCCAGACGCGAATCTGGAAGTTGGTGCCGCGCAACAGCAGCGCCAGCGGCCGGTCGGGCAGGGCGTGGCCGTCGAAAATCCGCCGGGCGTATGGCAGCACCGCCGAATCGTCGGCGATCAGGTCGGCCAGCGGCCAAGCTTCGCGCAATTCGTTCAACCCGTCGCCGCCGCTGTTGATCCCGTCGTCGAAGCCCAGCCAACATAACCCGCGCTCGGTCGCGCCCAGCAGCGCCTCGCCAAACGCGGTCGGCCGGCGGCCCCAGCGAATCGACAGCCCTTCCCCCTTGGTCTTGTAGCCGCCGGGGGTCACCGCTTCGCAGGCGATGAAAAGATCATGCAGCCGCGACGGCCCGGACAGGCCGGCGTCCAGCGACGCTTCCAGCACGCCCGCTCCTTCATCGAGTCGGCGTTTGGCGTGCTCCAACGTCAAATGCTGCAAGAAGCGTTTGGGGCTCACCCCGGCCCAGCGGGTGAACAGCCGCTGGAAATGAAACGGACTCATGCCCGCCATGGCGGCGAGATCGTCCAGCGACGGTTGATCCTCCGCCCGCTCCACCAGCCAGGCGATGGCGTCGGCCATCAGGTGGTAATGGGGCGAATCGTCGTGGGCGCCGCCGTCATCCAAGCAAACCGACATCGCTTTCCCGCCTCCCTCGCGTTACGGTCGGCGGACGGTGGCGCAAAGCAGGGGGGCGGCGCCACCCGGTTCTTGCGCCGACCAAGCGCGCCGAGCTAGATCCGACCGACTCAATACAGCCGGAGCGGCCCCCCGCGATGAATCCCGCCGACGTCGTCACGTTTTACTCGGTCCTGCGCGCCGCCAACCCGGAGCCGCGCAGCGAGCTGGAGTACGTCAACCCTTACACCCTGCTGGTGGCGGTGGCGCTGTCGGCGCAAGCCACCGACGTCGGGGTCAATAAGGCGACGAAAAAGCTGTTTCAGCAAGTGCGGGACCCGGCGGCCATGCTGGCGCTGGGGGAGGACGGCTTGAAGGAGCACATCAAGACCATCGGCCTGTTCAACGCCAAGGCGCGCAACGTCATCGCCCTGTCGGAGATTTTGTTGCGCGAGCACGGCGGCGTCGTGCCGGAAAGCCGGGAAGCGCTGGAAGCCTTGCCCGGCGTCGGGCGCAAGACCGCCAATGTGGTGCTCAACATCGCCTTCGGTTGGGAGACCATCGCGGTGGACACCCACATCTTCCGCGTCGGCAACCGCACCGGCCTCGCCCCCGGCAAGACGCCGGACGCGGTGGAAAAGCGCCTGATGGAGATCACGCCGGCTGAATTCCGCCGTCACGCCCATCATTGGCTGATTCTGCACGGCCGCCATTTGTGCAAGGCGCGCAAACCGGAATGCTGGCGCTGCGGCGTCGCGAATCTCTGCGCCAGCCCCGACAAAACGCCGGGGCCGGTGCTAAGCAAACAGCAAGCTTAGCCGTTAAACGTCTGAGTCGGCGGCACGTAAACCTGCGCCGGCTGCACGTCGCCGGACGACTGCTCCACCACGGGAGCCTGAACCGGCGCCGGGGCGGCGTCAACGACCGGGGCCGGCGCCGGGGCGGCGGCGACTTCCGTCTTGGGCTGCGGATCGTAGAGCTTGATCGAGCCTTCCAGCCGGCCGCCGGATTCGACTTCCAGCTCGCCGTAAACGATCGAACCGATGATGCGGCCGCCGGAACGCACCCGCAGACGATTGCGCACCACCAGATCGCCTTCAAATCGGCCGCCGATGTCGGCGTCGTCGATTTCCACCGAGCCCTTGAACAGCCCGGTTTCGGTGATTTCCACCGAATGGCCGTCCCGCAGCTTGGCTTCGACCGTGCCTTCCACCACCAGCACGTCGCACGACGCGATTTCGCCGGCCAGCGAAATGTCGCGGCCGACAATCAGCCGGCGTTGCGCC
>CALGOL010000161.1 GCA_937960755.1 uncultured Azospirillum sp. | reverse complement strand
AGCCTAAAAAATCCCGGACAGCAGTGCGCGAAGGCGGGGGTCCACCTCATGAGAAACGTTGCTGAAAAGGTGGTTTCCCGCCTTCGCGGGAATGACGATCAATGGTCAATCTTTCGGCGGATTGGTCTTATACAAACGGTCATAAATGATGACCGTTTGTATTTGGCGTTTTGCGCGCTTTGCCGACCTGCGACTGAGTGAGCGACAAAAAGGGGCGCGGATGGAGGTTATTCTCCGCCCGCGCCCTTTTTTTGCCGCCAAACGTCGCCGGACCAGCCCGGAAGGGCTCGCCCGGCGGCGCTGGTTTTAATCCCGCTTAACCGTGTCGCTGTTCAGCGCCGCTTGCGCCGCCGCCAGCCGGGCGATCGGCACGCGATAGGGCGAGCACGACACGTAATCCAAACCGACGCTTTCGCAGAACGAGATGGAGGCCGGGTCGCCGCCATGCTCGCCGCAGATGCCGACCTTCAGGTTCGGCCGGGTCTTGCGGCCACGCTCGGCGCCGATCTGCACCAATTCGCCGACGCCGTCGAGGTCCAGCGTGACGAACGGGTCATGCTCCAGAATGCCGGCGCGCTGATAGTCCGGCAAGAAGGAGCCGGCGTCGTCGCGGCTGATGCCGAACGTCGTCTGGGTCAGGTCGTTGGTGCCGAAGCTGAAGAACTCGGCGGTTTCGGCGATTTCCCCGGCGCGCAGCGCGGCGCGCGGCAACTCGATCATCGTGCCGACGTGGTATTCCAGCGTCACGCCGGTCGCCGCCTTGACCTGGGCCGCCGCCTTGTCCACCACGCCCTTCAGGATGTCCAATTCGCGCTTGGTGGCGACGATCGGGATCATGATTTCCGGCGTCACCGGCTGGCCGCCCTTCGCCACTTCCACCGCGGCGGTGAAGATGGCGCGGGCCTGCATCTCATAGATTTCCGGGAAGGAAATGCCGAGCCGGCAGCCGCGATGCCCCAGCATCGGGTTGGCTTCCTTCAACTGCTGGGCGCGCAGCCGGACCTTCAGCACGTCCGCGCCGGCCGCCGCCGCCACTTCGGCCATTTCTTCGTCGGTGTGCGGCAGAAATTCATGCAGCGGCGGATCAAGCAGGCGGATGGTGACCGGCAGGCCGGCCATGATCTGGAAAAGCTCGACGAAGTCGCCCTTCTGCATCGGCTCCAGCTTGGCCAGCGCGGCGCGGCGGCCGGCTTCGTTCTCCGCCAAGATCATCTGGCGCATCGCCAGGATGCGCGCCGGGTCGAAGAACATATGCTCGGTGCGGCACAGCCCGATGCCCTCGGCGCCGAACTTGCGCGCGGTGCGGGCGTCCAGCGGAGTTTCGGCGTTGGTGCGCACCTTCATGCGGCGCAAGGAATCCGCCCAGCCCATCAGGATGGCGAAATCGCCCGACAGTTCCGGCTGGATGGTCGGGACTTCGCCCACCATCACCTCGCCGGTGGAGCCGTCGATGGTGACGACGTCGCCTTCTTTAATCACCACCCCGCGCACGCTCATGGTGCGGGCGGTCATGTCGATGCGCAATTCACCGGCGCCGGACACGCAAGCCCGGCCCATGCCGCGCGCCACGACGGCGGCGTGGCTGGTCATGCCGCCGCGGGTGGTGAGGATGCCGCGGGCGGCGTGCATGCCGTGAATGTCTTCCGGGCTGGTCTCCACCCGGCACAAAATCACCGCGTCGCCCAAGGCCGCCTGATTTTCCGCCTCGTCCGCGGTGAACACCACCTTGCCGGAAGCGGCGCCGGGAGAAGCCGGCAGGCCCTTCGCCACCACGGTGCGCTCGGCCTTGGGATCAAGGGTCGGGTGCAGCAATTGATCCAGCGAGGCCGGCTCGATGCGCTTGACCGCTTCGGCCTTGTCGATGACGCCTTCGTTGCAGAGATCCACCGCAATCTTGAGCGCGGCTTGCGCCGTGCGCTTGCCGTTGCGGGTTTGCAGCATGAACAGCGTGCCTTGCTGCACGGTGAATTCAATGTCCTGCATGTCGCGGTAGTGCCGCTCCAGCTTCAACCGCACTTCGTTGAGCTGGTTGAACACTTCCGGCATGACTTCTTCCATCGCCGGCAGGTCGGACTTGTTGGCGTGCTTGCCGGCGATGGTCAGGTGCTGCGGCGTGCGGATGCCGGCCACCACGTCTTCGCCCTGGGCGTTCACCAGATACTCGCCGTAGAAAGCGTTTTCGCCGGTGCTGGGGTCACGGGTGAAGGCGACGCCGGTGGCGCAGTCGGCCCCCATGTTGCCGAACACCATCGCCTGAATATTGACCGCGGTGCCCCATTCGGCCGGGATGTCGTGCAGGCGGCGATAGGTGATCGCCCGCGCATTCATCCACGACGAGAACACTGCGCCGACGGCGCCCCAGAGCTGTTCTTGCACATCTTGCGGGAACGGCTTGCCGAGTTCGTGCTCCACCGCCTTTTTGTAGTCGACGATGACGGCGCGCCAGTCGTCGGCGGTGAGGTCGGTGTCGACGTAATAGCCCTTGTCGCGCTTATGATTATCGAGGATTTCCTCGAAATGATGATGATCGACGTCCAACACGACGTTGGAGTACATCTGGATAAAGCGGCGATAACTGTCGAAGGCGAAGCGGGCGTCGCCCGAACGCGCCGCCAGCCCTTCCGCCGTCGCGTCGTTAAGGCCAAGGTTCAGCACCGTGTCCATCATGCCTGGCATCGACGCCCGCGCGCCCGACCGCACCGACACCAACAGCGGGTTGGCGGCGTCGCCGAAACCGGCCCCCATGGCGGCTTCCAGCCGCTTGATTTGCGCGTCGACTTGCGCCTTCAGATCGGGGGGATAGGACTTGCCGTTGGCGTAAAAATAGGTGCAAACCTCGGTGGTGACAGTGAAGCCCGGCGGCACCGGCAGGCCCAAATTCGCCATTTCCGCCAAATTGGCGCCCTTGCCGCCCAACAGGTTCTTCATATCGGCGCGGCCTTCATTGACGCCGCCCGCGAACCCGTAAACCCACTTGGTCTGACCCAGATCAACCATCGCGCTGTCCCACCTTCGTAAAGTCGTGGTGTGAGGGGAATGTGGTCTAACGGGGCCGGCGTCTGTTTCACCAAACCGCGAACAGCGGCGCAAAACATTTACCGGCGTTTTTTGGTTCTATACCCCCAGGGACCGACGACGCAAGCCGCATGGGCCGTCGTTCGACGCATTACCTGCACGAAAAATCTGCAAAACGGTCACTCGCCGGTAAAACGCGGCGGGCGTTTTTCGTGGAACGCCTTAATGCCTTCCTCATAGTCCTTGCTCTGCCAGACTTGGCGGCGCATGCCCTGAATGCGCTCCAGCGTATCCGGCGTCATCGGCCGGGACGCCACCAGCATGCGGAACTGCTCCTTAATCACCGCCACCGCCAGCGGGGCCTTGGCGGCGATTTGCTGCGCCATGCCGTAGGCGAAGCTCTCAAGCTCGGCTTCAGGAACCAGATGGTTGATGAGGTTCCAGCGCCGCGCGTTGTCGGCGGAGACCGGGGCGGCGGTGAAGAACATCTCCTTCGCCACGTTGAGCGGCAAGCGGGAGAGGAACTGCAAAATGCCGCTGAGGTTATAGGGCAAACCGATGTTGGCCGGGGTGATGGCGAAGGTGGCGGTGGGGTCGGCGATGATGATGTCGCACGACAGCGCCAAATCGCACGCCCCGCCCCACACCGTGCCATGCACCATGGCGATGACCGGTGCGCGGAACTGCTTGACGGCGCGCAGCATCTTTTCCAGCGAATCGTCGTAGGACAGCGGGTCTTCGCTCCGCCCCGGCAGTTCGGCGATGTCATGGCCGGAGGACCACACTTTGACGCCGGGCTTGGCGCGCAGGATGACGGCGCGGGCCCCTTCGCTTTCCAGCGTTTTCAAGGCCGCGATCATTTCGTCGGTCATCTGGGCGCCCAGCGCGTTGCGCTTGGCCGGGTTGTCGATGGTGAGAACCCCGACGTAACCTTCCATATCAAGATGTATCAGCGGCATGGGTGCTCCGGGTTCAGTTCTTTTTTACCTCTCCCCCCTGGGGAGAGGTCGGAGGCGAAGCCTCCGGGTGAGGGGGCCGCGCGGCGACGCGGGCGGGCGGATCGGTGAGGTTTCCCCCTCACCCAACCCTCTCCCCAGGGGGGAGAGGGCTTTCGCCGCCTGCATCCGCGTCGCACGTCAACCCGTGTTGGGCCAGCATAGCGTCGACCTGTTGCAGTTCGGGGAGCTTCTGTTCAGCGAAATAGGCGCGGGCGGCGCAGAGGTGCTCTCTCGCCTCCTCCCGATTGGCGACCGGGTCGAGGGAGAGGAGGGCAAGGGCGATGTTGAAACGGGTGACAGCGACGCTGCGGGCGCCGCCGATAGCCTGCTGCAACGGCAAGACTTCCTCCCGCTGCAAGCGCAGGGCTTCGGCGCTGCGGCCTTGCGCCTCCAAGATCAGTCCCAACAAGCCTAACGCCGCCGCTTCACCCTGCCGGTCGCCGACATGACGGAGCCCCGGTAAGGCCTCTTCGGTCAGCGTTTGCGCCGTATCATTATAACGGCGGAGCTCATATAAAACTTGAGCGCTCTGATAAGCTGCTTGCGCCAACCCACGGCGGTCGCCCGCCTTGCGCAGCAGCGGCGCCTGCTCGTCCTGCAACAGCGCAAGCGCCTCCTCGTATTTTTCCTCCGCAAACAGTATGTCCGCCAGTTTGCCGAGATTGACGGCAAGGCTGACATCATCCTTCAGTTCTCGTCTAACCGGCAGCACATGGTCCTGCAACAAGCGGCGCGCCTCAACCAATTTACCGGTATTAATGAGTATGTCGGCGATCATCGACTGGGTCGAGGCGGCGTTGCGCCGGTCGCCCAGCCTCTCCCGGCGCGGCAAATCCTGTTCTCGCCAAATCTTCAGCGCCGCGTCATAGGCGCCATTGCGATAAGCCACCCGCCCCAACTGAAACCAAGCGTTCGCCTGCAAACGCACATCCCGCAAGCTTTCGGCAATCCCCAGCGCCTCTTTGGCCGCCGCTTCCGCTCCCGGATAATCCGCCGCGTTTTCCAGCGCATCCGCCAAATTTAACAGCAGATAGCAGCGCCGTTCGCCTTCGGCGGGCGGGTCGGCGTCGGGCTTCAACAACTCCCGCAACAGGGCGATGCGTTTTTCCCCATCGGCTTTCGGCAAATAAAAATTCGGGTTTTCCAACCGCGGAATCATCGCCTCAATCAGTTCCGCGTGCTTGGGCGGTTTGCCGTCCTCCCGCACCGTATCAAAGAAAAACGTGCCGTTGCGCCAGTGCCAGAGGTCGGGCGCCACCATCATCAGCGCGACCCGCGCCAAGGGGCTGGCCCACAAAATCAACGGAACCGGGCAACGCTTGGGAAAGGCGTCGCGATGGAAATTGGCGGTGGGCAGCAGATCGGTGCGTTTTTCCCGCCCGCCGCCCTCGCTGTACGACAAATGCCGCTCCAGCCCGATCACCGACAGCGCCTTGGGGCGAGGGTCGGCGGCGACCGCCTCCAGCGCCTCGCGACACAAGAACAGCAGCACCGGGTCGGGTTCGGTCACTTTGTAGAGGTCGAGTTCGACCAACAGAACGCCAGCATCTTCGGCGTCGGCCTTCAACCGCTTGATGACGTGATTGCGGTGGCGCTCGTCGCTATAGCCGCCGACCGCGAGATGAAAGCCCTGCTCCACCGTGACGAAGTCCAGCAGCATGACGTAGTTCAGTTCTTCGTCCTGAACCGCCGGAGCGCCCGCCTCACTGCCCGCCTCAGTCATCGGTCTTCGCCGCCGCCGCCGCTTTCTTCACCGCGTCGGCGAACAGCCAGCTTTCAAGTATCGCCGGGTGGACGTCGTACCAATTCTTGCTGTTCTTGTAAGCGAACACCGCACCCATCAGCACCAGATCGGCAAAGCGCTGATCCGTCCGCCATTCGTCGCCGCCCAGACAGTCTTGGCGGCGCAAATGGATGTCAGCCAGCCAAGAAAAATAGCGCTGCGACGGCAATAAGCCGGTCTCAAACTCGTCCCGCATCATGCCGAGCGCGTTTTCCACGTCATCGGCGGCAATATCCGCCCGCTTTTTGGCGCGGGCGCGCAACGCCGCGCGCGACAGCAAACGGATAAGATCGCGCACGCTGCCGCCGGACAAAGCGATCAAGCGCTCCACCTGTTCAGGCGATTCAAAAACGCTGATGTCGGCGCGCTTCGCCACCACCGCGCGCAATACCGCCCACCCTGGATCATAGGCTTCGCCCTCGACAGAGCGCAGCTTGACCATTGGCAGGACGTAGGATTCGTCAAAGTTGTTCTGAATCTTCTTGTTCGCCAAGGTGATGGCGTTGGGCGGCGTAAAAATCATGTGCGCCTGCAAGTCGCGCAATATTTCGCCGTTGGTCAAAAAGAACTCTATCGCCGTTTCCCGCGACAGCCGGTCAAGGTTGTCCTGCACGATCAACAACCGATCCGGTCGCCCATGCCGCCGCAGGGTTTGCGACGCCGTGGCGAACAACTGGTTCATGCGGTCCATCAGGTCGCGGGAGAAACGCCGCAGGAGAGATTTCGTCTCCACCTGCCGGGCGCGGTCGCCACGCAGCGACGCCTTAAATCGCGACAGGAAGTTCAGGCTTCCCCCCAGCAACCCGCCGCCGACTTTGCCCTCTACCTCCGCCTCGACCGCTAGAGACGATTGGCGAGTCGTCTTGTCGGTGACGATTTTTTCCTCAAACCATTGGTCGATCAAAGCCACTTCCTCGGGAGGCAAGGGCATGCCGGCCTTAAAGAATTGATCGGCGAGTTCTTCGGTCAGCCAAACGCAAAACAAAGTATAGTCAAACTCGTCACGCAGGCTTTCGTCCAAGCCCAAATGCAGCGAGGTGAATTGATCGGAAACTTCGCATTCGATCCTCAGCAACTCCGTGGTCTTGCCGCAGCCGCGATGACTGGAAATCAACATTTTTAAGAAATTAGAGCCGGTTTCATCCAGCGCGGCGCCGGAAGCCGCGTCGCGCAATTTCTGGCGCAGCAACTCCAGATCGTCCGTCCCCGCCCCCGACGACAGATCGACATAGCGCCGGTCGCCCACCGGCAACGGCTGCAAGGTCACCGTCCGCGCCACCTCCATCAGGGTTCGCGCCGGTTCTGGCCCGTGCAAGGGGGGCCCGTGCAAGGGGGGGTGCTCGCTCATCTTCCGCCGCTCGTTTCCGTCAGGCAAAATAACGCGGCCGACCCTAGCACGCCCCCCTAGAACGCGCCATAAGGCAGCCAGTCGGGCGCCGGCCGCACCATGCCGGCGTCGCGGCCCGCCCGCGTCATCACCGGAATGGCCTCCAACTCCGCCACACGGCGCCAATTTTCCTTGGTCAAAGCGCCGCTGCGACGCACCAAAGCCGCCATCGCCACGTCGCGCGCCCGCGACGAGCCGTCGTCAATCTTTAAGGCGATCCCCAAACCCAGCCGCGGCAACACCGCGACGCCGACGCCCTCCGCCCCTTGCTTGACCAACGCCAGCCCGGCGCTGCCGCGAATCATCTCAGTGTCGAAGGTGTTGCGCCCGGCGATCAGGTAGGAGTGCGTAGCCCAAGCGGTGCGGATGCGCTTGACCGCTTCGGCCCGCCGCTCCGGCAATTGCGACGGGTCGGCGATGCGCGCCATGGCGTAGGCTAAGGCCGCCAGCGGCATGGCGATGGTGGGAATCGAGCAGCCGTCGATCCCCCATGGCGCTTGCCCAAGGTCCTGCCCGCTCATCTGCTCAATAACGCCGAGAATACGCTGCTGCACCGGATGGTCGTAACGGGTGTAGCCGGTCAGCGGCTCGCGCTTATGCAGCGCCGTCGCCAGCATGCCGGTGTGCTTGCCGGAACAATTGTTGTGTAGAGCCGACGGCGCCTCGCCGATGCGGATCAACTCGGCGGCGGTCTCGCTGTCGGAAGGCTCCTGCGGGCCGCACTCCAGATGATCGACCGTCAGGCCCATGCGAGCCAACCACGCCGACACCGCCCGGGTGTGGCGGGTTTCGCCGCTGTGGGAGGCGCAGGCCAACGCGATTTCCGCATCCGTCACCCCGAACGCCTGCGCCGCCCCGCTCTCCAGCAGCGGAAGCGCCTGCACCGGCTTGATGGTCGAGCGTGGAAACACCAGCGCGTCGATGTCGCCCCAATGCTCCAGCACATGGCCGGCGGCGTCGACGATGCAGGCGCGGCCGCGATGAACGGACTCGACCACCCCGCCGCGGGTCACTTCCACCAGCACCGGCGCGCCGAGGTGGGAAAGATCGGCGGCGCCTCGCGCTTCAGCGGCGGACGCGGCGTTGTCGTGCGAAGGCTCGGCGGCGCAGTCGCAGCCGCTGCTATGGTCCGCTCCGCAGAGCGCATGTGATGTATCAGTCATACAGAGAAACTTGCGTTCGCCGACGCGACAAGGCAAGGTCTGATTATGCGAGGATATTTCGCCATTGGCGCAGAACGCATCAGCAAGCCCGGAAATGTCGGCGCGCTGCTGCGCACCGCTCACGCCTTCGGGGCGTCATTTTTTTTCGCCATTGATCCGCACCCGGATCTGTATGAGACGAAATGCGTCGACACGTCCGACGCCGGCGCGCACATCCCGACCTACGTCTATGATTCGGTTGCGCAAATGGCGCTGCCCCGCGACTGCGCCCTGGTGGGGGTGGAGCTGACCGACGACGCGGTCGAGCTGCCCAGCTTCCGCCACCCCACCCGCGCCGCTTACGTGCTGGGGGCGGAGCGCGACAGTCTGTCGCCGGAATTGATCGAACGTTGCCATCATGTGGTCAAAATCCCGACGCAGTTCTGCGTCAACGTCGGCGTCGCCGGGGCCATCGTGATGTACGACCGGATGATTTCGCTTGGCCGCTTCGCCGAACGGCCGGTGCGGCCGGGCGGGCCTTTGGAAATGCGGTCGGAGCACGTGCATGGCCGCTCGGTGATCCGCGCCGGAGAACGTCGCCGCCGTCGCCGCGGCGGCTTGCTAGGAACAGAAACCGATCAGGCGCCCGCTTGACGAAATTATGGCCCCGCTGGGCCGCTTATCTTTGAAACCATTGGCGGCCTCGGTTAGGGTCGCTGGACCGAAACCTTCGACCAAAGAGAAGAACACGAACGATGACGATGCGACGCCGCCCCGTCTCTCGCCCGGTTCCCCTCCGCGCCGCCGCGGGAATCGCCGCCCTGACCGCCGCTTTGACCGTCGCCGTCGCGGTTGAACCGGCTTCGGCCGCCGAACCTAAACTGCTGGGCAATCACCGCGACTGGGCCGCCTATATGTTCGAGGAATCGGGCAAAAAGGTTTGCTACGCCTCCAGCGTGCCGAAAAGCAGCGAGCCGAAGGCGGCGCGCCGCGGCTCGATCTATACGCTGGTGACGCACCGGCCGGCGGAAAACGCCCTCGACGTCGTCAGCGTCGTGGTGGGCTATCCGTTGCGCAAGGGCAGCGAGATTACGGTGGAAGTGGACAACAAGAAGTTCATGCTGTTCACCGACGGCGAAACCGGCTGGGGCCGCGACGCCGACACCGACAAGGCGCTGGCCCAGGCGATCAAGGCCGGCTCCAAGATGGTGATTAAGGGCGTGTCGCAGCGCGGCACCAACACCGCCGACACCTACAGCTTGGCTGGCGCCGGCGCTGCGCTCGACGCCATCAACGACGCTTGCGGCGTCAAGCGCTGACGTTCACTTCTGCTTTGCGCCCGCAGGTTTTGACAGGCGGGCGGCTGGGGCGTATTGTCGCGCCGCTATGACTGCAAATGCTTTGGCCGCCGCCCCCGATTCATCCGCCCCTTCCCTCGCCCCCGCCTTTTTGCCGGACGGGCGACGCAATCTTGTGGGCTTGTCGCGCGAAGAACTGACCGAAGAAGTGGTTTCGGTCGGTTTGGAGCCGTTCCGCGCCAAGCAGCTTTGGCACTGGATCTATCACCGCGGCGTCACCGATTTCGCCCAGATGACGACGCTGGCCAAGCCGGTGCGGGAAAAGCTGGCCGACACTCACGCCGTCGGCCGCCCCACGGTGGTGCAGGCGCTGGTGTCCCGCGACGGCACCCGCAAATGGCTGTTGCGCATGCCGGACGGCCAGGAAATCGAAACCGTTCACATCCCGGAAGATGATCGCGGCACGCTGTGCGTCTCCTCGCAGGTCGGCTGCACGCTGACCTGCCGCTTCTGCCACACCGGCACCCAGCGCTTGGTGCGCAACCTGCAAGCGCCGGAAATCGTCGCGCAAGTCATGCTGGCCCGCGACGCGCTGGAAGAATGGCCGGCTCCGCCGGACGGCCGGGCGATCTCCAACATCGTCCTGATGGGCATGGGGGAGCCGCTTTACAATTACGACAACGTCGCCAAAGCCGTGAAAATCATCATGGACGGCGACGGCATATCGATCTCCAAGCGCCGCATCACGCTGTCCACCTCCGGCGTCGTACCGATGATGGAGCAGTGCGGGCGCGAGTTGAACGTCAATCTCGCCGTCAGCCTGCACGCCGTCACCGACGAGCTGCGCAATCTGATTATGCCGATCAACAAAAAATACCCGCTGGCGCAACTGATGAAGGCGTGCCGCGAGTATCCCGGCCTGTCCAACGCCCGGCGCATCACTTTTGAATACGTTATGCTGAAGGGCGTCAACGACAGCCCGGCCGACGCCCGCGCGCTGGTCAAGCTGCTGAAGGGCGTGCCGGCCAAGATCAATCTTATTCCCTTCAATCCCTGGCCCGGCGCGCCCTACGAGCGCTCCACCGATCAGGCGATCCAGGTGTTCGGCGACATCGTCAACGCCGCCGGCTACGCCAGCCCGGTCAGAACCACCCGCGGCGAAGACATCATGGCGGCTTGCGGCCAGTTGAAAAGCGCGTCGGTCAAGCTGTCGGCCGCCGAGCGCGCGGCTTTGGCGGCGGTGCTGGCCGAAAAGGAAGCGCTGCTGGAGGGCTGAAACGCCCCCAGAGAAAAGCCTACGCCGCCGCCGTCCCAACGCTTTTGTCAAAGCGATGGGACGGGAAGACCGCCGTCACCGTCGCGCCGCGGCCTTCCGCGCTTTCAATCAACAACCGCCCGCCGTGCAGCTCCATCAAATTGCGCGTTATCGCCAAACCCAGCCCAGTGCCGCCAAAGCGTCGGGAGATTGAGTTATCGACTTGATGGAACGGTTGGGCGATGCGCGGCAAGGCTTCGGCGGGGATGCCGATGCCAGTGTCGGATATGGCGATGCGCAAACTGCCCTCGGCGTCGCGCTGCGCCGTCAAGGCGACGCGGCCGCCCGGCGGCGTGAACTTGACAGCGTTAGACAGCAGATTAAGCAGCACCTGCCGCACCGCCCGCTCGTCGCAGTACATTTCCGGCAGGTCATCGGCAATCTGGCGGTCAAAGCGCAATTCCCCGGCTTCAGCGGAACTGTCCGTCAATGCGCAGCAATTGGCGATCGCGTCGGCGATGTTCACCCAGCTTTCCTCTAGCGCGTATTTGCCGGCCTCCAGCTTTGAGATGTCGAGCACGTCGTTGATGAGCGACAGCAAATGGCCGCCGCTCTCGTAAATGCTGCGCACATAGCCGCGATAACGGCTGTTGCCGACGGGACCGAACATTTCCGACAGCATGATTTCCGAAAAACCGATGACGGCGTTCAACGGCGTACGCAACTCGTGGCTCATGGTGGCGAGAAAAGCGCTTTTGGTGCGGTTGGCGGCTTCCGCCTGCTCCTTGGCGTCGGCCAAGCGCGCCGCCGCTTCGACTTTATCCGTCACGTCGCGGGTGATTTGCAGCACATAGCTTTCGTCCCCCGGCATGTCGGTCATGGCGGCGAAGCGGGCTTCGAACCAGCGGACGCCGTCCGCCAAGTCCAATTGAAACTCCACCGTCTCCACCTGCTGCGACCGCTGCGCCGCCGTCGCCGCGTTCATCATCCGGCGCGCCACCTCCACCGGCAGCACGTCGGCCGGGCGGCGCCCCAGCAGGCGCTTGGCGGCGCGCATCAAACGTTGGTCGCTGGGCGGCGTCGCCAAATCGATGTAAACGCTGTTGCTGTCCATCAACAGCGCCAGATCGGGAATGGCGCGCAACAGCGCCGCTATGCGGGCGTTGCTGGTGCGCAAAGCCTCGGCTTCCTGGCGCTGTTGCGTCACGTCGCGAAAAACGCCGAGGTAATAATCGCCTTCCAATCGCACCGCGCTGACCTCGGCGCGGCGTATCGCCCCGTCAGCGCGGCGCATGCGCAACTCGCCGCGATAGCCGCCCGACGTATTGACCTGCGCCAAATGAGTCGCGGCGGTCACCGCTGGGCCGCAGTCCGCGGGCAGCAAGTCGGCGAAACACAGTTGCGTCAGCGCCTCACGCTCAAAGCCGAACAGTCGGCACGCCGCCGGATTGACGTCGATGAAGCGCCCCGAGCGGTCGGCGACGACGATACCGTCCATCGCGGTTTCAAAATACGAACGAACACGGGCTTCGCTGGCGCGCAAACTGTCTTCGCCGCGTTTGCGGTCGGTGACGTCGCGGGCTTCGGCGATCAACTGTTCAGCCTGACCGCGCTCGTCGCAGATCGGCTTGATGGAGATGTCAACCGTGCGCACGCCGTCCGCGGTCGCCATATCGCTTTCAAAGCGAACGAACTCGCCCTGTGCGGCGCGGCGCACGGCCTCGCGCAATTGGCGCTGCACGCCGGGCGAAATGCTCCAAGGGGCCAGCGTCCAGAACTTCTCCCCCACGCCGCCGGAATCCATGCTTTCCGCCAAGGACTGAAGGCTTTGATTGGCCGCCAGCACGGATCCGTCGATGGACAGCATGGCGATATGCTCGAACGTGCTGTCGAACAGCGCGCGACTGCGCCGCTCGCTTTCGCGCAACGCGGCGTCGGCGCTTTCCAAACGTTCAAGGTAAGCCAGCAGCACCCAGGTCAGCGCGACGACGATCAGCATGGCGCCGCCGCTGGCGACCGCGCGCGCCGGCAATCCATGCTCCCAGTTGGCGAGAATTTCGTGCTCCGCCAAACCGACCGAGACCCGCAGCGGCAGCCCGTCCACCTCCCGGGCGATGATCCAGCGGTCAATCCCGTCCAACGGCGAACGGGCGAAGGTTTCCGCCACCGGCTCCGGCAGCCGCAATCGCGCGACCCGCTCGGCGTACAAGCCGGGATCGTTCGCCAGCAACGGATCGCGCGGCGTCCGCGCCAACACCTTGCCGCCCCGCGCCCACAAGGTGACGAAACCGGCGGCGCCGACGTCTAGATCGCTATACGAGCGTTCAAAATGCGACAAGTCGATCACCGCGTAAGCGATGCCGGCGAAACCGCCGTCGGCCGCGTTGATCCGCCGGCTAACCGCAACAAACCAGCCCCGCCCCAACCGGCTGCGGATCAGATCGGAAATATGCATGCCGGTTGGCCGACCGCCCAACTCGCTGTCGCGATGCACGGTGAAAAATTCCCGGTCGGCGATGTTGAAAGCGTTCGGCACGTCGGCGCCGTCATAAACCACATCGCCGGCGGCGTTCGTCGCCAGCAAATTGCGAAATGGCGTGTCGTTGTCCAGCAGCGCCTTGATCTCGCTGCGAATGCGGTCGTCATTCGTCAAACCGCCGCGGTGCAGTTCCTCCACCAGCAGCGCCAAGGATCGCACCGCGCCATCCGCCAAGCGAAAAGTCAGAGCCGCCCGCGACGCCGCCGCATCGGCCAGCAGGTGGGCGCGTTGTCGCCCTTCCGCTTCCGCCGCGCCGCGGTCGGCGACGGCGCTGGTCCAACCGACGTAGCCGACAGCGGCCAGCACGAGCGCCGCCAGCGCCAACAGCATTTGCCGAAAGCGGGCGAAAGAGCGGCCTCCGCCGCCGGCCTGCCGCCGCGTCGTCGCCTCGCGCTCGCTGTTACCGTCTGATGCCGCTTGCCCCATATCGCGCGCGCCGTCACCTGATCGCTAAAACTATCAAGCCTCAAGCAACGCTAGCATGGAATAACGCGAAAACGGCAGCAGTAATTGATGACGATAAAGTAACAATAATTCTTGTCGTCGTTTAATGCGCTTAGCCCCGCCGCCGCGCCGGATTTTTTAAATCCGAGCGGCGACGGCTAAGCGTCATTCGTCAAACCGAAAAGTACCGCGCTTTCGGATGCCAGCAAACGATGGCCGAGGTGCTCTGTTCAGGGTCGAGCATGAACTCGTCGGTCAACGACACGCCGATGCGCGATGCGTCCAACAGCTTCAACAGCAAGCGCTGATCTTCCAGGTTCGGGCAGGCCGGATAGCCGAAGGAATAGCGCGAGCCCTGATAGCCCTGCTGCAACAGGGCTTCCTTATCGCGGGAATCGGCGGCGGCGAAGCCAAGTTCCGCCCGAATCCGCGCGTGGACGTACTCCGCCATGGCTTCGGCCATCTCCACCGACAGGCCATGCAGGTAAAGGTAATCCTGATAGCGGTTTTCCTCGAACCACTGCTGCGCCACGTCGCTAGCCTGCTGGCCCATGGTGACCACTTGCAGGCCGATGACGTCGCGTTCGCCATCGGATATGTCGCGGAAGAAATCGGCGACGCATTCGCCGTCGTCGCGGTTTTGCCGCGGCACGGTGAAGCGGCCGAGCTCGGTGGTTCCGTCTTCGGCGAACAGCACCACGTCGTCACCCTGGGAGGCGCATTTCCAATAGCCGTAAACCGCTTGCGGCCGCAGAATTTCCTCTTTGGCGCACTGCTTCAACAGTCGGTCGAGCACCGGACGCAGCTCCGTCTTAGCCCATTCCTTGAACTCGTCCAAAGTCTTGCCGTCTTTGCGGTAGCCCCATTGCAACTGATAGAGCATGCGCTCGTTCAGGTAGGTCACCAACAGATCGGAAGAGCACACGTCTGAACTCCAGTCACCTTGTAATCTCGT
>CALGOL010000160.1 GCA_937960755.1 uncultured Azospirillum sp. | reverse complement strand
GGCGCCGACGCCGTGCTGGCCGGCGACGCGGTGACGGCGGCGGCGGGCGACGCCTTGTCGAAAATGGCGGCGAACCGCACCCGCGCCGTGGTCAACACCCACGAAATCATCACCATCGACTTCCTGAAGCAACCTGACTTCCGCTCCCCCATGGCCGACATGCTGGCGGACATCGCGCAAGCCTGCGGCGAACCGGCGCAGATGGACGCGCTGGACGCCACCGGCCTTGCGACCGACCTGCTGGGAGACGCCATCGCCGCCAATCCGCTGCTGCTGGGCTTCGCCTGGCAAAAGGGGCTTATCCCCTTGTCGGAGGCGGCGATTTTGGAAGCGATGCGGCTCAACGGCACGGCGGTCGCGATGAATGTCGCCGCTTTCCGCTGGGGTCGGCTGGCGGCGGTCGATATGGCCGCGGTCAAACAGGCGGCGGCGGCGGCGCAAGCCCCGGCGAACCCGCGGCGCGACGCTTACCATGATCGCCTCTCCCTCTCGGAGACCCTGGAGCAAACCATCCGGCGGCGCGCCGAGCATCTGGCGGCCTACCAAAACCACGCCTACGCCGAGCGCTACCGCGCCCAAATCGCCAAAATTGCGGCGGCCGAAGCGCGGGTCGCCCCTGGCGCCACCCAATTGACCGACGCCGCGGCGCGCGGCCTGTTCCAATTGATGGCGGTGAAGGACGAATATGAAACCGCCCGGTTGTTCGTCGAATCCGGCTTCCTTGACGAACTGGCCGACAAGTTCGAAGGCGACTGGAAGCCGGTGTTCCATTTCGCCCCGCCGGCTTTGGGGGAAAGCGGCGACGGGCCGGGCGGACGGCCCGCCAAACGGCGCTTTGCCGGCTGGTGGACCCTGCCCTTGCTGCGGGCGCTGGCGAAGGCGCGGGTTTTGCGCGGAAGCTGGGCCGACCCGTTCCGCCACACCGGCGAACGCAAAGCCGCGGCGGCGGCGCTGGCGGACTATGAAGCGATATTGAACGAACTGGCCGCGGGCTTGCGCGCCGACAATCTGGGCGACGCCGCCGCCATCGCCCGCACCGCCTTGGCGATTCGCGGTTTCGGCCCGGTGCGGGCGGAAAACCAAGCGCACGCGGAAGCGGAAAGGGCTGCGTTGATGGCGCGTTTCCGTCTCCCGCCGGATCATGCGCAACCCTTGGCCGCTGAATAAATGATTTGTGTGTTATCGCGCCGGCGGCCGATAGTATAGTGTTAGTAAGCGAACTAAGCGGGGCGGTGTCGACAACATGGCGTTAGGCGTACGGCGGCGGACGAGCGCTGTGTTTGTCGGCGTGCTGACGCTTATTGCGTGGTTGCTGACGAGTGGTTATTCCGCGGCGCAACAAAGCCCGCGCCCCGTCGACCCCGCCGCCGGTCGCACCAGCGCGGAACCCCGCCGTATTCTGCGCGTCGCGGTCGACGACAATTACCCGCCTTACATTTTTCGCGACGACCGCGGCGAGCTGGACGGCTATCTTCCCGACATCTGGCGGCTGTGGAGCGAGCGGACTGGCGTAGCGGTGGAAATCATCGCTTCCGACTGGGCCAAAGCGCTGGCGCTGATGGAAAGCGGCGGCGCCGACGTCATCGACACGCTGTTCCGCACCCCGGCGCGCGAAGCGATCTACGACTTTTCCACGCCTTACGCCGACATTCCGGTGTCGATCTATTCAAACGTCGACATTAGCGGTCTCACCAGCGTGGAAAGCTTGCGCGGGCTGGTGGTGGGCGCCAAGAACGGCGACGCTTGCGTCGAGCATTTGCTCAACGCCGGAATCACTACGCTAGAGCTATACGACAGCTATCAAAAAGTGGTGGACGCCGCCGCCGGCGGCCGGCTGCGGGTGTTTTGCCTGGACAACCCGCCGGCCAACTTCCTGCTATACCGCGCCGGGGCGCTGTCAAAGTTCCGGCAGGCGTTTCCGCTCTACAGCGGCGCGTTTCACCGCGCGGTGCGCAAGGGCGACGCCGCCACGCTGGCCCTGGTGGAGCGGGGCTTCGCCGCCATCCCGCCGGAAGCCGAACGGACGTTGCGCGACAAATGGACCGGAGCGACGCCGCAGCGCTCGCTCACCCAATTGTTGCTTTACATTCTGTCAGCGGGGGCGGCCGGCGGCGCCCTGTCGCTGGCGGTCATCTGGATTTTGCGCCGTGAAGTGGCGCGGCGCACCCGTGAATTGGAAGGCGAAAAGCTGCGGCTGCGCACCCTGATCGACAGCCTGCCCGATCTGGTTTGGATGAAAGACGCCAGCGGGGTTTATCTCGCCTGCAACGCCGCGTTCGAGAAGTTTTTCGGCGCGCGGGAGGCGGACATCGTCGGCCGCACCGATTATCACTTCGTATCCAAAGAACTGGCCGACTTCTTCCGCGACAAGGACCGCCAAGCCGCCGCCAAGGGCGGGCCGAACGTCAACGAGGAAGAAGTCACCTACGCCAGCGACGGCCGCACCGCGTTGCTGGAAACCATCAAAACGCCGACGCTGAACGCCGAAGGCCAGTTGGTGGGCGTGCTGGGCATCGGCCGCGACATCACCGAACGCCGCCGCCAGGACCATCGCTTGCAGCTGGCGGCGCGGGTGTTCGAATCCACCGCCGACGCCGTGGTGATTTCCGACGCCGACGGCCGCATCGTCGCCATCAACCGCGCCTTCACCGCCATCACCGGCTATGGCGAAAGCGAAGCGTCGGGAAAACGGCTGGACGATCTGTTGACCTCCGGCCGCCATCCGCCGGATTTCTTCGTTCAAATGGCGGCGACGCTGGGTGAAACCGGGCGCTGGCGCGGCGAAATCTGGAGCCGGCGCAAGAACGGCGAAATCTTCCCCGAATGGCGCACCATCAGCGTCTTCGCCAACGACCGCGGCGACGCGCTGAATTACGTCAGCGTGTTTTCCGACATCACCCCGGTCAAGCGCTCGCAAGAGGCGCTGGACTTCCTGGCCTATCACGACACGCTGACCGGCCTGCCCAACCGGGCCTATTTCCTCAAGCGGCTGGATGAGACGCTGGCCGCCATCCGGCGCAGCGGCGGGGCGGCGGCGGCGCTGTTCGTCGATCTCGACGGTTTCAAGCACGTCAACGACAGTTTGGGCCATCCGGTGGGCGACGAGTTGTTGCGCGCCGTCGGCGCCGCCATGCGGGCGCGGCTGGGGGATGACGGCGTGGTGGCCCGGCTGGGCGGCGACGAGTTCGTAATTCTGGCGGCGAACGCCGGCGCGGTGGACCTCGCCCGGCTGGCCGGCGACGTCAACCGGCTGTTCGACCGCCCCTTCACCGTGTTGGGCCGCGACCTCTACGTTTCCGCCAGCGTCGGCGTCGCAGTGGGACCACGGGACGGCGACGACGCCGACACGCTGCTGAGGCACGCCGATTTGGCGATGTACGCCGCCAAGACCTCGGGCAAGAACACTTTCCGCTTTTATCAGCCGGCGATGGGGGAACGGGCGGTCAACCGCCAGCGGCTGGAAAACGCCCTGCGCGGCGCGTTGCGGCGCGGCGAATTGTTCTTGCTCTATCAGCCGCAATACAATCTCGACACCCGCCGTCCGGTGGGGGTGGAGGCGCTGGCGCGCTGGCGCAGCCCGGAATTCGGTCTTGTGCCGCCCGACCAGTTCATCCCGCTGGCGGAGGAAAACGGCGCCATCCTCGAAATCGGCGCCTGGGTGGTGCGGGAAGCCTGCCGCCAATTGGCCGAATGGCGGGCGCGAGGGATCGACGCGCCGCGCATGGCGATCAATCTGTCGACCCAGCAAATCAAGCACGGCCGCATTGTCGAGTTGCTGGCGTCGGCCTGCGCCGAAGCCGGGGTTCCCCCCGCCGACATTGAACTGGAAGTCACCGAAAGCATGGCGATGGACCATCTGGCGGCGGACGGCGCGACCTTGAAGGAGTTGCGCGCCCTGGGCGTCGCCCTGTCCATCGACGATTTCGGCGCCGGTCACTCGTCGCTCGGGCGCTTGCGGCGCTTGCCGGTGCAT
>CALGOL010000159.1 GCA_937960755.1 uncultured Azospirillum sp. | reverse complement strand
CTGCGTCAGATGCGCCGCGGCGCGGGCGAAAACCGCGCTGCGGGCGTCAAAGTCGGCGGCGTTGCGGGCGAAGGTCAGCTCGGCTGCGCCGTCGCCCAGAATAAAGCCGATGTCGGCGGCGGCCAGTTCCGCCGCCAGTTCCGGCCGAACCCAGCCGATGCGGACGCCGTCCGCCGTCAGCGGGCGAAACCGAGCGAGATCGTGCGCGTTGCAAGCGCGAACATGGTCGATGAATGCCATGCCAAGCGGTTTAGCGCTTCAGAACCGAACGATCAACCGTCAGCGCGGGAAAAGTGTCGCAGGACGCGGCTGGCGGGGCTGGCGGCGAAAAAAACGGCTCGCTCCGCAAAGCGCCTTATTCGCCATTTGCCTTATTCGCTATTTATGGTGGCGTCGACAATAGGCGCCTGCGCTTGCGGCTGGTTGGCAAGAAAGCCGATTAGCATACTCGTCAAATCGGATATGCCTCGTTGGGGCATGGCGGACGGCGCATACGCCACAGGCGGCAAGCATGACATGAGCGGCGCCGCCAAGCATATGTTTTTTCGGCATGACTCGCGCACCAGCTCCGCTTATTGCAGCGCAGCAAAAATGCTTGCCAGCGGCAACGATCTGCGGGACCATCATCTTGTACGATGGCGTTATCAGAGTTTTAAGCTTGGGTATCGTACCATCGTTATAGTTAACAAGCAGGACTGCGTTCCGGCGTCTTGGCGACAACCGCTTCACGCACCATACTCTTAGTTAACATGATGATTGACGTGGGTCCGACGCAGCGCCGCTTGAGCGATGAACCGACCATCTTTGCGGCGCAACATTCGACGGAGTAGGCGATGTTCCCGGCAGAAGACCTGTTTTCCCGCTTTGCGCAGTCCTATGAGGGACGCCGCGAAACCGAAATGACCCTTCAGGAATACCTCGAGGTTTGCCGCGAGGATCCTTCGGCGTACGCGACCGCCGCCGAGCGCATTTTGCAGGCCATCGGCGAGCCTGAATTGGTGGACACCGCCAAGGACCAGCGCCTTGGCCGGGTGTTCATGAACCGCACCATCAAGGTCTATCCCGCCTTCAACGACTTCTATGGCATGGAGGAGACGATTGAGCGCATCGTCGGCTTCTTCCGCCATGCGGCGCAAGGGCTGGAGGAGCGTAAGCAGATCCTCTACCTGCTGGGTCCGGTGGGCGGCGGCAAGTCGTCGCTGGCCGAAAGGCTGAAGTCGCTGATGGAAAAGCGGCCGATCTATGTGCTGAAGGCCGGGCGCGACCTGTCGCCGGTGTTTGAAAGCCCGCTCGGGCTGTTCAGCCCGGATGAAATGGGGCCGCTCCTGGAAGATCGCTACGGCATCCCGCGCCGCCGGCTGACCGGGCTGATGAGCCCGTGGGCGGTCAAGCGGCTGGACGAGTTCGGCGGCGACATCTCCCGCTTCAAGGTGGTGAAGCTGCATCCATCCAAGCTGCGGCAAATCTGCGTCACCAAGACCGAGCCCGGCGACGAAAACAATCAGGACATCTCGTCGCTGGTGGGCAAGGTGGACATCCGCAAGCTGGAAACCTTCAGCCAGAACGACCCGGACGCCTATTCCTTCTCCGGCGGGCTCAACCGCTCGACGCAAGGGATGATGGAATTCGTCGAAATGTTCAAGGCGCCGATCAAGATGCTGCACCCGTTGCTGACCGCGACGCAGGAAGGCAATTACGTCGGCTCGGAAAACATCGGCGCCATCCCGTTCCAGGGGATCATCCTCGCCCACTCCAACGAGGCGGAGTGGCAGACCTTCAAGAACTCCAAAACCAACGAAGCCTTTATCGACCGGGTGTGCGTCATCAAGGTGCCCTATTGCCTGCGGGTCGAGGAGGAGCAGCATATCTATGAAAAGCTGATCCAGACCTCCGATCTGGCGACGGCGGCCTGCGCGCCCGCCACCTTGCGGATGATGGCGCGGTTTTCGGTCTTGTCGCGGTTGCGCGACCATCCCAACTCGAATCTTTATTCGAAGATGCGGGTCTATGACGGCGAAAGCGTCAAGGAAACCGACCCCAAAGCCAAATCCATGCAGGAATACAAGGATCAGGCCGGGGTGGACGAAGGGATGGAGGGCATCTCCACCCGTTTCGCCTTCAAGGTGCTGGCCGCCACCTACAACTTCGATCCCAACGAGATCGCCGCCGATCCGGTGCATCTGATGTACGTGCTTGAACAGTCGATCAAGCGCGAGCAGTTCCCCGACGACATGGAGAAGCGCTATCTCGACTTCATCAAGAGCGAGCTCGCCCCGCGCTACGCCGAGTTCATCGGCAATGAAATCCAGAAAGCCTATCTCGAATCCTATCACGATTACGGACAGAACCTGTTCGACCGCTATGTCGATTACGCCGACGCCTGGATCGAGGATCAGGACTTTAAGGACCCCGACACCGGGCAATTGTTGAACCGCGACTTGCTGAATCAGGAATTGTCGAAGACGGAAAAACCCGCCGGCATCGCCAACCCGAAGGACTTCCGCAACGAAGTGGTCAAGTTCGCGCTGCGGGCGCGGGCCAACAATCGCGGCAAGAACCCGTCGTGGACCTCTTACGAGAAGATCCGCGAAGTCATCGAAAAGCGCATGTTCTCTCAAGTGGAGGACTTGCTGCCGGTGATTTCCTTCGGCTCGAAAAAGGACGGCGAGACCGAGAAGAAGCACACCGAGTTCGTGTCCCGCATGACGGCGCGCGGCTACACCGAACGGCAGGTCCGCCGGCTGGTGGAATGGTACATGCGCGTCAAGCAGGCGGGGTGAGGCGCACCCGGTAAGAAGCCCTCTCCCCCCTGGGGAGAGGGTTGGGTGAGGGGGACAACTTCGCCGAATGATGACTTTTCCGGCCTTCCGGCCGTACGCCCCCTCACCCGGAGCCTTCGGCTCCGCCCTCTCCCCAGGGGGGAGAGGGATCATCTCTAGCCCGACATCGAGCCGCCCATGATGAACATCATCGACCGCCGTCTCAACCCGCAGGGCAAGAGCCTCGCCAACCGGCAGAGGTTCTTGCGGCGCGCGCGCGAGCAGGTGGTCAAGGCGGTGCGCGACGCCGCCGGCAAGCGCGGCATTCAAGACCTGGAGAACGGCGACAAGATCTCCATCCCAATGGGCGGGGTGCGCGAGCCGGCGTTCCACCGCTCGTCCCAAGGCGGGGTGCGGGATTACGTCCTGCCGGGCAATAAGGAGTTTATCGAGGGCGACACCCTGCAACGGCCGAAGTCGGAGGGCGGCGGCGGCGGGGAAGGCGACGCCAGCGACAGCGGCGGCGGCGAGGACGAATTCCGCTTCGTGCTGTCGCGCGAAGAATTTCTCGATATCTTCTTGGAAGATCTGGAACTGCCCGATCTGGTCAAGCAGAAGGTCAAGCAGTCGGAAAGCCACACGCTGGCCCGCGCCGGCTATTCGGTCACCGGCTCCCCCGCCAATCTCAATCTGGTGCGCACCATGCGTAACAGCCTGTCGCGGCGCATCGCCTTGCGCCGGCCGCGGCTGGACGATCTGGAAGAGCTGGAGCGGGAAATCGCCGCGCTGGAAGAGAGCCGCGCCGACCCTGAACGGCTGGCGGAATTGCGGGAAGAGCACGTTCGGCTGACGCTGAAATCCAAGCGCATCCCGTTTCTTGACCCGGTGGACGTGCGCTACAACCGCTTCCAGAGCGTGCCGAAGCCGATGGCGCAAGCGGTGATGTTCTGCGTCATGGACGTGTCGGGCTCGATGACCGAGCACATGAAAGACCTCGCCAAGCGCTTCTTCATGCTGCTCTACCTGTTCTTGAAGCGGCGGTACAAGGCGGTGGACATCGTCTTCATCCGCCACACCCACGAGGCCAAGGAAGTCGACGAAGACACCTTCTTCTATTCGGCGGAGACCGGCGGCACCGTGGTGTCGACGGCGCTGGAGGAGATGCGCCGCGTCATGGTCGAGCGCTATCCGGAAAGCGACTGGAACATCTACGGCGCCCAAGCGTCGGACGGCGACAACATGTCGTCGGACAACGCCAAATGCATCGCGCTGCTGCGGGACGCCATCCTGCCGGCCTGCCAATATTACGCCTATCTGGAGGTGGCGTCGGAGAGCAATATCGGCCTGTCGGCCTTGGGCCGCGAAACCGATTTGTGGCGCACTTACAAGACGTTGCTGCGGCCGGAACTGCCGCTCGCCATGCGCCGGGTGCGTTCGCGCCGCGAAATCTTCCCGGTGTTCAGAGACCTTTTCGCCCGCGACCGCACAGGGGCCAGCCCATGACAGCCATTCTTGACGCTGCCGACAAGCCGCTGTTCACCGGCGCCGATTGGAATTACGACGCCATCCGCCGCACCTACGACGCCATCGAAGCGGTGGCGTTGAAGGAGTTGGGGCTCAACACCTATCCCAACCAGATTGAAGTCATCACCGCCGAGCAGATGCTCGACGCTTATTCGTCCATCGGCATGCCGCTGATGTACCGGCATTGGTCGTTCGGCAAGCACTTCGCCCGCGACGAGGCGATGTACCGCAAGGGCTATCGCGGGTTGGCTTATGAGATCGTCATCAACTCCAACCCCTGCATTTCCTACATCATGGAGGAAAACTCCATGACCATGCAGGCGCTGGTGATGGCGCACGCCGCGTTCGGCCATAATCATTTCTTCAAGAACAACCAACTGTTCCTGCAATGGACCGACGCCAACGGCATCTTGCCCTATCTTGAATTCGCCAAGTCTTACATCACCCATTGCGAGGAGCGCTACGGGCTGGCGGCGGTGGAGCGGGTGCTGGACGCGGCGCACGCGCTGATGGGCCAGGGCGTGCATCGCTACCCCAAGAAGCGGATGTTCGATCTGCGGGAGGAGGAAAAGCGCGAGCGCGAGCGGCGGGAATACGAAGAACAGACCTTCAACGATCTGTGGCGCACCTTGCCCAAGGGCGCCGAAGCCAAGACGGCGATCAAGGGCGAGGCCGAGCGCAAGGCGCTGCTCGGCCTGCCGGAAGAAAACATCCTCTATTTTCTGGAAAAGAAAGCGCCGAAGCTGGAGCATTGGGAGCGGGAGATACTGCGCATCGTCCGCCATATCGCGCAGTACTTCTATCCACAGAAGCAGACCAAGGTGATGAACGAGGGCTGCGCCAGCTTCGTGCATTATTCCATCATGAACCGTCTGCATGAAAAAGGTCAGTTGACCGACGGTTCGATGCTGGAATTTCTCCATTCGCATACCTCCGTCGTCTTCCAGCCCGATTTTGACGATCCGCGCTATTCCGGGATCAATCCTTACGCGCTGGGCTTCGCGATGATGGAGGACATCGTTCGCATCGCGACCAACCCCGACGAGGAGGACCGCCAATGGTTCCCCGATCTGGCGGGGCGCGGCGACCCGTGGGGGGCGCTGCGCGAGGCTTGGGCGGATTATCGCGATGAAAGTTTTATTTTACAATATCTTAGCCCGCGGCTGATGCGTAAGCTGCGCCTGTTCGCGCTAAAAGACAATGCCGACGATCCGGTGATGCTGGTGGAGAAAATCCACAACGAGCGCGGATATCGCGACCTGCGCCGCCGTTTGGCCCGACAATATGACCTGGGCTATCACGAGCCTGACATTCAGGTGGTGGATGTCGATCTGGCGGGAGACCGGCGCTTGATGCTGCAACACCGGGTTTCCGGCGGCGTTTTGCTGGACGAGGGCGAAGCGCTGGCGGTGCTGCGCCATCTCGCCAATCTGTGGGGTTACGAGGTGTCGTTGCGCGAGATCTCCCCTGATGATCGGGTGTTAAAGGAGCACCCGCCGGTTCCTCCCGCCGACCGGCCGGGGTGAGCGAGCGCGGCTCGCCCGATGGTGATCGCGGCGCCGACGAGTGGCGGGAAGCGGCTGATCCGCGCTGTTCGTCTAGCGTCAAATATAAAACTTTAGACAAAAACAAACTCATTCCATCTATTATTTTTCATTATTTATCAAACTATATTTTTTCTTGGCGGGTGTGACGGCCGTCACAGTCGAAGCCGTCTCCGCGTGGCAGATTCTCCTCATCAAGAGCGCCGGCCCCATCCAGCCGCCGCCGAACCTGAAAACCGATGGAGACTACCATGCGCGCCATTCTGACCACCCTGACGAACGCCGCCCTGACCCGTTCGGCGCTGCTGCGCGACCGTCGCGGCGCCACCGCCATCGAATACGGCCTGATCGCCGCCGGCATCTCCATCGCCATCGCCACAGTGGTCGGCACGGTGGGCGGCAGCCTGGAAAGCATGTTCAATACTGTTTCCGGCAGCTTGTAAAACATCGCGAACAGGGAGCGGCGGGCGGCGAAAGCCTCAATCGAGGCGCCGCCCCATCCCTGAGACTTTAAGCGCCCGGCGCCGAAAATCCGAAGCGACGCAAGCGAGCTGACGGGGGCCGGCCATGACGATTTCAGTTTCTTCCAGCCGCCGCGCGCTCTTTCGGAACCGCAAAGGCGCTGTCGGCGTGATTGTCGGCCTTTTGACGCCGGTGGTGCTGGGCTTCGCGGCGCTGGGGGTTGAGGCCGGCATGTGGTTCACCGCTAAGCGGGAACTGCAAACCGCCGCCGACGCCGCGGCTGTCGCGGCCGCCATGGAGCTTGCCGCGGGCGGCGACGCCGACGCGATTGAAACGGCGGCGGAAACCGACGCCGCCCGTAACGGCGTCGCGGCGCCGGACACGCTGGCGGTTACGACGCCGCCGGAAAGCGGGGCTTATGCGGATGACGACGGCGCCGTCGAAGTGGTGGCGCAACGCAGTCAAGCCGCGCTGTTCAGCCGGGTTTTCTTACCGCAAGGGCTGTCGATCACCGCCCGCGCGGTGGCGTCGGGCGGCGGGTCGCCTTTCGCCATGTGCTTCCTGGCGCTTGACCCCGACGACGCTTCGTCGGTGCTGCTGGAAAACAATGCGCAACTGCCGGAAAGCTGCGGCGTCGCGGTCAACTCCGCCAGCGCGACCGCGCTAAGGCTGAAGAACAACGCTAAGATAAAAGGCAAGTCGTCGGTTGTCGGCGGCTATAAGACCGAAAACAATTCCAGCGTCGCCGAGGTGAAAACCGGGGCTAATCCTTACGCCGACCCCTACGCCGGCGCCGATCCCGGTCCATTGCCGGCGTGCAGCCCCACCCCTTGCGCCGCTGCGGCCAACGCCACGGTGACGCTCAATCCGGGCCGGTACTGCGGCGGCTGCGACCTCGGCAACAACGCGACGGTTAAGCTCAATGCCGGGACATATTTCGTGCAAGGGCAGCTTAAGATCCAAAATAACGTCAAGGTGAGCGGCGCCAACGTGACTTTCGTGCTGGTGGACGGGGCGACCATGTCTTTGTCCAACAACGCAAAAATCACACTGACGGCGCCGACGACGGGATCTTTGGCGGGCGTCGCCTTCATGAGCGAAGCGGACTCGCCCTACCTTGAGCAAAAGCTGTCCAACAATGTCACTCTCGCGGTGACCGGGGCGTTTTACTTCCCTAACCAAAAATTGACCGTCGAGAACAACACCAACACCCCCGGCGGCTGCACCCAACTGATCGCCAAGAACCTGCACTTCAAAAACAACGCCGATATCGACAACCAGTGCAGCGGAACCGGCGTGCGCCCGATAGGCGGCGGCGGCGCCGTGCGGCTGGTGGAATGACGCCGAACCGGTGATGGAGGCCGCCATGTTGCGTAAATTGGACCGAAAAGGCGCCGCCGCCATTGAAACCGCCTTGCTGTTTCCGGTGCTGCTGTTGCTGGGGGCGGGCGTCGCGGATTTTGGCTTTGGCGTTTACGATCACATGCGGCTGACCAGCGCGGTGCGGGCGGGAACGCAGACGGCGCTTCAGTATCCTGACGATGCGGCGGGGATACAGGCGGCGGTGGAAACCGCGCTGGCGCTCGCCCCCGGCGCGGCGACGGTCACGGTGGCGGCGTCGTGCGAATGCCCCGGCGGCGGCGAAGTCGATTGCGGCGTCGGGGTTTGTCAGACCGGGACGATGCGCAAGCACGTCACCGTTTCAGTGACGCAGCCGAAGCAATGGCTGGTGGACTACCCCCTTATCGCAAAACCGGACGTCCTGACCGCCCAGGCGTCGATCCGCGTGGAGTGACCGCTATGATCCGCCAACATAATCAGATGCTGCGCCGCGACCGCCGCGGAACCGCCGCGGTCGAATTCGGCTTCACCGCGCCTTTGGTGATTCTGGCGCTGGTGGGCTGCATCGAACTGGGCCGCGCCTTTTGGATACGCGCCGCATTGCAATTCGCCGCGGAGGAGACCGCCCGGCTGGCGATGGTGGATGCGACCGCCGACGACCAAATCTTGGCGGCTCACGCCCAGAGCCGGTTGTTCGGCGTCGCCGCGCAGGATGCGACCTTTTCGGTCGCCCGCGAAACGGTCGGCGGCGTCGAGTACGTCTCGGTCACCGGCGAGTATCCGTTTAAGTTTCTATCCGGCCTGATCGCTGACGAAGGCGCGACGTTAAGCGGCGCCGCCAGGGCCGCCGCGGCGCAGGCGAACTGATGACGACGCTCGGCTCACTTGGGGGCCAAATCCTCCAGCATCTTTTTCATGGCGTCGGCGCCGGGGAGCGCCGCGCCGCCGCCGGCCGG